>JAJHQZ010000014.1 GCA_020833055.1 Candidatus Korarchaeum sp.
ACATCATCCAGCGTGGGCTTCTCGATCACAACGAGCACATTCGAATCGTAAACCTGATCATCCGGGCTAGGAAGAGCTATTACTCTCTTCAAACGCTTTCCGAAGTGAAGCATCAGTCCCTCAGCGAGCTTGATGATTGAGGCCGTCCATCCCTCTGGCCCACGCATCTCGAGCACTATGGGGAGCATCTACTTCTCATATAGGAATGAAGTAATAAAGGTGAGGGATCTCATCGACTCCCGATAGATCCCACATCCGCAGTTGAGATCGCCTGTTTAGGTAAGCCCTTCTCTCAATGGAGTGGATCCCGCTATCGAGCTTCCCTTAGTCCGATGCACTAAATAGACCCTAAGGTAAAGTTTTTATATTGAGGATGAACCTCAGGGAGGTGTGCAGCTTGAGGAGGGATCTAGAAACTTCTTAGCTGCTTGAGTCCCGGAGACTCTATTCATCCGAGCTCGGGAGGTGTCCCCTTTGGTTAAAGTTATAATGCCAGATGGGACTACCTTGAACGCTGGAGAGGGGGAGAGGATTTTAGATGTGATACCTAGAGGTATAGGACTGATAGCAGAGGCATCAGGGAGACTTCTGGACCTCTCAACTGTGATAAGTGATGATCTAGGCGAGATAAGGATCCTGGACTTCAATAGTAGGGAGGGGAAGGAGGCTTACTGGCACACCACATCTCACATATTAGCTCAAGCTGTCAAGAGGCTCTTTAAGGAGGCTAAGCTAGGGATAGGGCCTCCCATAGAGGAGGGCTTCTACTACGAGTTCGACCTGGGGGGCAAGACCTTCTCTCAGGAGGACTTGGAGCTGATAGAGGAGGAGATGAGGAGGATCGTTGAGGAGGATATCGAGATAGTGAGGGAGGAGATGAGGAGGGAGGAGGCCCTAGCTCTCTTCAGGGAGGCTGGAGAGCCGTATAAGGTCGAGCTCCTGGAGGAGATAGAGGAGCCAGTGGTATCGATATACAGGCAAGGTGAGTTCTTCGACCTCTGCAGAGGCCCTCACTTACCTTCCACCGGTTATGTGAAGTATATGAAGCTTCTTCAGGTCTCCTCATCCTACTGGAGGGGGGATGAGAGGAATCCCGTGATGCAGAGAGTCTACGGGATATCCTTCCCCTCTAAGGAGATGCTGGATGAGTTCTTAGCGAGGAGGGAGGAGATAAGGAAGAGGGATCATAGGGTCATAGGGCCCCAGCTAGATCTCTTCTCCATGCCGTCAGAGATAATAGGTCCAGGCCTCGTCTTATGGCATCCCAAGGGAGCTAGGGTCAGGCGTATAATAGAGGACTTCTTAGTGAGGGTCCACTTGAGCAGGGGATACGAGCTCGTCTACTCCCCTCATATAGCTTACAGCACACTCTGGAGGATCTCGGGGCACTTAGATTACTACAGAGATTATATGTACGTCTTCGAGAAGGAGGGGATAGAGCACGCTGTAAAGCCCATGAACTGCCCCTTCCACATACTCATCTACAAATCGAAGAGGAGGAGCTACAGGGAACTCCCACTCAGGCTATTCGAGCTCGGAACTGTCTATAGGTTCGAGAAGTCGGGCGTCCTCCACGGCTTGCTGAGGGCTAGGGGGTTCACTCAGGACGATGCTCACATATTCACCACTAGGGAGGATCTTGAGGACGAAGTCGTGGGGCTCATAGACCTCAATGAGTACTTAATGAGGTCCTTCGGCTTCGAGGAGCTCAAGGTGGAGATATCCACTTGGGATCCCAGGAGGAGATCTGAGTACATGGGCTCCGATGAGGACTGGTCAGCAGCTCAATCCTCCTTAGAGGGCGCTCTGAGGAGGAAGGGGTACAGATATGAGATAATGGAGGGGGAGGCTGCATTTTACGGCCCAAAGATAGATATGAAGCTCGTGGATTCAATAGGGAGGGAGTGGCAACTCAGTACGATACAGATAGACTTCAACCTCCCCAGGAGATTCGATCTGAAGTATGTGAGAGCTGACGGTAGCGAGGAGCACATCGTGATGATACACAGAGCCCTATTGGGATCTATAGAGAGGTTCTTCGGGATACTCCTGGAGCATTACGCTGGAAACTTCCCCCTATGGATAGCCCCCATCCAGCTAAGGATACTTCCAGTCTCCCAGGCCCAGGAGGGGAGAGCTGAGGAACTATTAGCTCTCATGTCAGCTAGAGGGGTCAGGGCAGATATTAGGAGAGCAGAATCTACTCTCAGCTACAGGATAAGGGAGAGCGAACTGGAGAAAATACCTATAATCGCTATAATAGGGGAAAGGGAGATGAAGACGGGTGAGATCTCAGTTAGGGTCAAGGGGAAGGGGAATCTGGGGAGCATGAGCTTGGAAGATTTCTTCAGGACATTCGGGAAGGAGTTACTCCCTCCAGATATGAGGTAACATTTTTTATTTATCCTCGGGCTATCAGCGTATGAAGCGGGGAGCTACGCTCCTGGGCGCTTTAGCGATAATAGTCCCACTATCCTCAATATTCCTCTCCATATACCTCTCACCATGGTTCAGATGGGAGGAGAATGCTTTGAGCGATCTAGGGCATGCTTCTAGGAGCGGGGTGGCCCCTATCTTCAACCTAGGCCTCGTTACCGGGGGCCTCCTCTTCATGATCTTCTCCATAATGTACATGCACGGGAAGTACCCTCTCACATCTAAGCTCATGATAATAGCGTCCTACTTCCTGATACTGATAGGGACTTTCGATGAGATCTACGGCTTCCTCCATTTCTTAGTGAGCTTGATCTTCTTCATAATGCTCGCATTCGCAGCCTTAGCTTTCAGTTATGAATCCAAGAAGAGCTATCCTATCTTAGTGACCCTGATAATAGGGATCTCCTGGGCCCTGAATATGTCAGGGATCTGGAAGTGCGGCGCTGCCGTACCGGAGATGATATCCGTGCTCGCCTCCCTAGTATGGTTCACCGATGCCCTGAGGAATCTGAGGAGATCTAGCTGGGGCTGATCTCCTCATCATTAAATTTATTTAAAATAATCGTCAAAATTCTAAAAATTTACAATTGGTGGTTCATTAAGTTTCCATCGGAAAAGCTCATATAAAGTTGACTATCCGGGAGCTGCTGCTAATATATGAACTCGCATCATGATGAGAGCATGAATATCAAGATGATCCTGAGGAGCTCTCGAGCAAGACTTAAATCTTAATTCTAGAGTGTTCGTTATGCCCATCAGGAGGGTCGAGGTATATACCGTTGAGCTCCCCTACAAGAAGCCCTTCACAATATCTATGGGCACTTCCTACAGCAGTACGGATGTCGTAGTTAAGCTGATAGATGATGAGGGCAATGTGGGTTGGGGGGAGGCATCCCCATCTAGGAGAGTGACTGGTGAGAGCGAGGACACTATATTATCGGCTATGAACGTCCTCGCCCCCCAATTGATCAATGAGGATCCGCTAAATGTCGAGGGGATCGAGAGGAAGTTAGCAGGAGCTATCCTCGGAAACACTTCAGCGAAGCTGGCGCTCGAGATGGCTGTCTTCGACCTGAAGGGGAAGATACTTGGCGTGAGGGTGAGGGATCTTCTGGGAGGCTATAGAGATAGAGTGGAGACGGATTTCACCATAGGAATAATGTCGCCCGAGGAGATGGCCTCAGATGCCCTGAAGTACGTTGAGATGGGATTCAGGATATTGAAGCTCAAAGTGGGTCTGGATGTAGAGGAGGATATAGCGAGGGTCAAGGCCGTAAGGGATGCGGTGGGCAAGGACATAAGGATAAGGATAGATGCTAATCAGGGCTGGACAGTTAAGCAAGCTAAAAGGGCCCTCTCATCTATGGAGAGATACGATGTGGAGCTCGCTGAACAGCCAGTGAAGTGGTACGATTATGAGGGGATGGCCGAGCTTACTAGAGTGAGTCCCATCCCCATAATGGCCGATGAATCGGTCCATTCCGCTAGAGATGCTCTCTTAGTTGCGAAGATGAGGGCCGCTGATTACATAAACATAAAGTTGACTAAGGCTGGTGGCCTCCTGGAGGCGAGGAGGATAGCAGCGATAAGCGAAGCCGCCGGGATACCTAATATGATAGGGTGCATGATGGAGGGAGGTATAAGCATAACTGCAGCAGTCCACTTCGCTACAGCCACTAGGAACGTGGTCACAACGGACCTAGACTCAGATATATCCCTGAAGGAGGACTTCGTAGAGGGAGGAGCTAAATGTGAAAAGGGCTTCAGGATACTGCCGGAGGGCCCCGGCTTAGGGGACTTGAGGGTCAAGGAGGGGATGCTAAAGCTTAGGGGAGTTTTCGAGGAAGGGAAAGTATCTACGCCTCTGTAGGGAGAGAGCATGATAGAGTCATATTATCCTTCTGTATTCAAATGCAAGCCCTCCTTCCCCATAGTAGTCGATAGGGGGTTCAAAGCTGAGATATGGACGAAGGATGGGAGGAGGTTCCTGGACTTCAGCGGGGCTGCCACCTCCTTAGGTCAGGCGCATCCCAAGGTAGTCGAGAGCATCAAGGAGCATGTGAATAAAATAACAGGATTCTCAGGTCTATTGGCTCCAACGGAACCCTTCTTAAGGTTGGGTGAGGAACTGAAATCTATAGTGCCTATCAGGGACGCTTCAATAGCTTACGCTACTACAGGAAGTGAGGCGAGCGATTTCGCGATCCAGCTGGCTAAATACGTCACGAAGAGGAGCGTCATCCTCTCATTCTTCGGGGCCTATCATGGTCTGACGGGCTACGCTCTGATGTCATCACCGACGGAGGGAATGAGGAGAGTGGCCCCTAGGGTCAGCGATACTCTATATGCGCCCTACCCCAACTGCCTCCCCTGCAAGATGAGATCCCTCCCATGCGATGATTGCGTGGATCTCTCAATCTCGTTCATAGAGGAGGAAATAATTGGGAGAGCTGTCGAGCCAGAGGATCTCGCGGCTATAATTGTGGAGCCTCTACAATCGCATGGGGGCATAATATTTCCGCCAGCGAGGTTCTTCCAAGAACTTAGGAGGATATCGAACGAGACAGGGGCTCTCCTGATAGTGGATGAAGTCTATACCGGTTTCGGGAGGACGGGGAAGTGGTTCGGGATCGAGCACCATGGCGTCGAGCCCGATATAATGGTAATGGGTAAGGGGATGGGCGGGGGACTCCCCATAGCTGCCGTGGCCTTCAGGGGGAGCCTCCTGGAGGACTGGTACCTCTGCAGTGGGGGGAGCCTCGGGACCTTCGCTGGGCACTACCTATCGGCAGTAGCTTCCCTGGCAACTATAGAGGCCATAAGGGAGGAGAATCTGATCGAGAACTCCAAGGAGAGGGGGGAGCAGTTGAGCTCATCCCTCAGGGAGTTCGTCGAGAGATATGACTTCCTGGTCGATTCCAGAGGAACGGGATGTGTTCAGGGAATAGAGTTCTATGAGAAAGGCAAACCTTCTAAGAAAGTAGCTGAGATGGTGAAATGGGCTTTATTCGATCGGGGTCTCCTAGCCATCCAGGTGGGGAGGCATCATAACGTGATCAAATTGACCCCGCCCATAACGATAACAGAGGAGCAGATGGATGAGGCCATAAGGATTATTGAGGATTCCCTCAATGAGGTAAAAAGAGTTAGAAGAGATAGCTTATGAGGATGACCAGCAGCACCATTATTATGATCATCAATAGCAGGGGGAGGAGGTGAGTCGTTAGAAGCGCTATCAGGAAAGCGATATAATCCTTCAAACTCAATTTTTGCTCATCGCTCAAGGTCAGCTCAACTCTCTCCAAAGATGGCATGCCACATAATGTCCCTCAGAGATCTCCTCGATCTTTGGCTCCTCAGTCCTGCATACTTCCTTAGCGTAAGGGCACCTCGTGTGGAACCTGCATCCCGATGGTGGATTCATAGGGCTCGGTATTTCGCCTAGAAGCAAGAGCTTCCTCCTGGATTTAACTAACTTGGGATCGGGGACAGGAATGGAGGAGATCAGTCCGATCGTATAAGGATGCCTCGGGTTCTCGAATAGTTCCTCGGTCGGGGCCACTTCCACCAACTTGCCCAAGTACATCACACCAACCCTATTACTAAAATGTCTGACTACAGCGAGATTATGACTTATCAGTAGGTATGTTAGTCCAAATTTTTCCTTCAAATCGGATAGCAAGTTCAATATTTTCGCTTGTACGCTGACGTCCAGGGCTGAAGTGGGTTCATCCAAGACTATGAACTTGGGCCTGAGTATGAGCGCTCTAGCTATTACTATCCTCTGCCTCTGTCCCCCTGAGAACTCATGAGGGTATCTATGCATGTGCTCGGGGTTCAGGCCCACTAGCTTTAACATCTCACTCACCCTCTCCTCCACTTCCTTCCCCCTTAGCCCCTCATGGATGATCAGGGGCTCACCGACTATATCCTTGACCTTCTTCTTCGGATGTAGGGCCTTGTACGGGTCTTGGAAGACTATCTGCATCTCCCTCCTCAGGGGAAGGAGCTCCTTACCCCTCAGTTCAGTTATATCCCTCCCATCGAAGAATATCCTCCCGGACGTAGGTTCTATCAACTTGAGGACAACTCTCCCCAGCGTTGTTTTCCCGCTCCCAGACTCACCAACCAGTCCAAAAGTCTCTCCTTTCCCTATATCCATCGATACTCCATCCACAGCTCTTATCTCCCCGATAACTTTCATCAGCACGCCTCCCCTCACGGGGAAGTACTTCCTGATATCCTGGAGCCTGAGCATGATTATCATCTCCCATAGAGGAAGCAGGAGACGAGATGATCATTTCCCACATTTAGGAGGTTCGGAACTTCCTTATCACAGATATCCATCCTCTTCGGGCATCTGGGGTGGAAGAGGCAACCGGGAGGAGGATTGAGGAGGGAGGGTATCTCCCCTTCCATGGAGAAGAGCCTACTTCCGGAGGATTTCGATCCGGGGATCGATCTGAGGAGGCCCACTGTGTATGGATGGAGGGGGTTCTCGAATAGTTCCTCAGTCCTAGCTACCTCAACTATCCTCCCAGCGTACATAACGGCTATCCTATCTGATATCTCAGCGGCTAGAGCTAAATCATGCGTTATATAGATGACGCTGGTGTTGAACTCCCTGATGAGCTCCTTGAAGAGATTCATTATCTGGGCTTGGATAGTGACATCCAGCGCAGAGGTGGGCTCGTCAGCTATCATTAGCTTCGGTCTCAGGGCTAAAGCCATCGATATCACTATTCTCTGAGCCATCCCTCCGCTCAATTCATGCGGGTAGCTCCTATAAATCCTCTCCGGATCGGGAAGGCCAACTTTCCTGAACATATCCAGTACTCTCTCCCTCGCCTCCTCCTTACTCATACTCTCATGAGCTAGGAAGGCTTCAGCGACCTGATCCCCGACTTGTATGACGGGATTGAGCGCTGCTTTCGGCTCCTGAAATATCATAGATATATCCCTCCCTCTTATCTTAAGGATCTCACTCATCGGAAGTTTTAAGAGGTCCTTTCCCTCGAAGATCACCTCTCCTCCAGCTATCTCAGCGTTCTCATCCAATAACCTCATTATAGTGAGCCCCGTCACCGTTTTCCCGCTGCCAGTCTCTCCCACTAATCCTAAGACCTCGCCGTAGTTCACTGAGAAGCTCACGCCATCAACAGCTCTCACGATTCCCCTCAACGTGTGGAATCTGACCTTGAGGTCCCTAACATCGAGTAGCATAGGCTATCTCCTCGCCCTCACATTCATTATATCGTTTATCCCGTCCCCGAGTAAGTTGAACCCCATCGTAGCCAGCAGTATCGCGAAGCCAGGGAACGTGGAGACCCACCACTGCTCAGTTATGAACCTCCTCCCCTCGCTCACCATGACGCCCCACTCGGGAGTCGGCGGTTGAACTCCGAGGCCCAGGAAGCCCAGGGCAGCTGCCGTCAGTATGGTCCCACCCATATCCAGAGTCGCCCTCACTACCAGAGTGGGTATGGCCATGGGCAACACATGCCTTACGATTATCCTTATGTCGCTAGCCCCTACCGCCCTCGCAGCCTCTATATACGTCTCCTCCCTTATCTGAAGAGCCATAGCCCTAGCGAGTCTAGCGTAGAACACCCAATCGACGAAAGCTATGGCCATCATCGTGTTGAACAGCCCGGGGCCCAAGGCGGCTGCTACAGCGAGCGCCAATATCAGCCTAGGGAAGGCCATGAACATGTCAGTTATTCTCATCAATATTTCATCAATTTTTCCCCCAAAATATCCTGATACTAATCCTATTAAGGTCCCTATAGTCAGAGAAATTGCAATGACTGCTACAGCTATGAACAGGGAGATCCTAGACCCCCAGATGACCCTGCTGAAGATATCCCTCCCCAGCTGATCAGTGCCGAAGGGGTGCTCCATGCTCGGCGGTAGCAACCTCTTGCTCATATCAGTTTTCGTAGGGTCTTCGGTAGCTATTATAGGCGCTAATAGTGCTATCATTATCAGCAGGAGTGTTATGGAGATCCCTAGAATAGTGAGAGGGCTCCTCCTTATCAAAATCATCGTGAACTTGAAGTCCTCGGATCTGAAGTACTCATTTATCTTGAACAAATCGATCACCTCATGCATATCTTATCCTAGGATCTAGGAAGGCGTAGAGGATATCAACTATCAGATTGGCTAGCGAGTAAACTATTGCTATTAATAGAGTCGACCCCATAACTGCCATGAAATCCACAGATAGGAAGGCTCCTGTGGAATATCTTCCCAATCCAGGCCATGCAAATATAGTTTCCGTCAAAATAGCACCTTCCAATAGGCTACCATATGCCATACCTATCACTGTGGTCGTCGGGATGAGGGCATTCCTCAATGCGTGCCTGAATAGGACTATCCTCTCAGCTAGCCCTTTACTCCTAGCGGCCTTTATGAAATCCTGCGTCAGCACTTCCAGGAGGGCGGTCCTCGTTATCCTCGCTATCGAGGCTGAAGCGTAGTATCCCAAAACGAATGATGGTAATGCTAGGTGCCATAGAGCATTAATGAATGCCTCGAAATTCCCAGTTATCAAGCTATCTATTGTCAAGAGGCCCGTTATCCTGGGGGGCTCGGGTATCCCTGGATCGAGCCTCCCGGGCCCCGGGAATATGCCTAACTTATAATAGAGGACGAACAGGAGTATCAGACCCAGCCAGAAGACGGGCATGCTCACGCCCATGAGCGCGAATATCCTAGAAATATGATCGGGCCACTTGTCCTTCTTAACAGCTGATATTATTCCCAAGGGAATCCCTATAGCTATAGCCACTATTATAGCTGCGGTGGCGAGCTCTATCGTAGCTGGGAAGAAGTAGAGGAGGTCTTCCATCACCGGGTTGTTCGTCTTTATCGATCTCCCCAGATCCCCCCTGACCACTTTGTATATATAGTCGAAGAACTGCTCATGTAAGGGTTTATCGAATCCCCACTCCCTCCTTATCTTCTCCACGAGCTCCGGGGAAGCCTGAGGGCCCAGTATAGCTCCGATAGGATCCGCCGGGATCACATGAGATACTACAAATGTTATCACTATAATTCCAAATAGGACAAAAATCATTAAGGCTAATCTCCTTATAATATAAGTCCTGAGATCCATAGAGATCCTCCTTATGCAAAAAAGTGGGTAGGGGTTTTTATCCCTTACTGACCTTGGAGAGATCCAAGTAGTAGAACGTGGGATCGGGCAGCCAGTTCCTCACATAATCCCTAACAGCCTGCTGAGCGACTGTCTGATAGAGCATGACGTAAGGACCATGATCCAGTATGTAATCCGTTAGATTCAGGTACATCTGTTCCCTCTTCTTAGTATCCATCTCCACGCTAGCCTTCTCAGCCAAGTCTGCCGCGTAGTCATCATACCAGCTGTTCCTCCAAGCTAACTGCTTTATCCTATAGTTGGCGAAGGCCATAGCATTGCTGTCCGGGTCAGGATAATCTGAGCCCCATCCTGCTAAGACCATCTGAAGTCCCTGCTTCCTGTACTTCTCATACATCATAGATTGCGTCATCTGAACTATTTTCACCGTGATACCGCACTCAGCCAGATCGGCCTGTATCTTAGTCGCTATATCTATCTGCGGATAAGTCGGCGGTGTCGTCAACTCTATCGTGAAGCCGTTCGGATAACCGGCTTTAGCTAGTAGCTCCTTCGCTTTATTAACATCCTTATAGTAGGGAGTCTTCGGGTTGGCACCTAGCAACCCCTTCGGAATCACTGTCTGCCACTTTATAGCGGCTCCCTTCAATATCCCATTCACTATACCATCGTAATCTATGCAGTACCTTATAGCATCCCTCACCTCCTCCTTATCCAAGGGTTTCACGGCTACGTTCATCCCTATGTAGACGTTATGCAGCCTCTCAGCCCTAACGATCTGAATCCCGGGCTGCCCCTCGATCTGCTTTATCTGATCTGGGGTTAAGTCAGTTGCAACATCTACATCCCCTTTCTGTATGAGTAGGAGCTGATCCGTAGGCTCAGCGACATGCTTTATTATGACAGTCTTGACGCGGGGCTGCCCAGGCTTCCAATAGTATGGGTTGGCCCTCAGGATGAACTGGGACTCCCTATCCCATTTCTCCAGCACGAAGGGACCGCTTCCAGCGCTGTGATCGTCCAACCAAGCGCTTCCCATATCTCCATTCTTCTCGTGGGCCTCTACAACTTTCTTATCCACGATGCTCGATGTCGTGAAGGTCAAGACGCTGAGGAAGAAGCTGGGAGCAACTGTCTTATTGAGCTTTATCCTGACAGTATAATCATCGATCTTCTCTATCTGATCCGGGGTCTTCAGGAATGGCGCAAGCACTGAGTAGGCCGTTTGCTTCAACTTAACTACCCTCTGAAGGGAATAAACGACATCATCAGCTGTTAGCGGGTTTCCGCTGGCGAACTTGATGCCCTTCCTTATGTAAAACGTCCAAGTCATCCCATCGGGACTTACCTCCCATCTCTCAGCGACTTCTGGCTTCACGTTTATCAGATCGGGGAGCTCGAAGTCAACGAGTTTATCGTATAACTGATTCGTGACGAAGCAAGACGTGAATTCATAAGCTCTCGCAGGATCGAGTGAAACAGCATCGGATGTATCCATGGCGATTATCAGAGTATCAGCAGGAGTCTTCATGGCAGCAGTCGTAGTGGTCGGTGTTACAGTCGGTGTAACTGTCTGAACCACTGTCGTGGTCACTGTAGTCGTGACAGTAGTCACCTTGCCGGGGCCCGCGGCGAAATAACCGATGACAGCACCCACTATGAAGAGGAGTATGACTAAGGCTAGATCGCGGGCATTCATTACGGGCACCTCCTCAGGAGGCCTAGGCTCTAAGATGAACTAATATAAAAACTTAGAGGTCGGTTGAATTCACATAATTAAGGCCTATTTTTTAATCCTTTAACGGGAATGTCTCTTTAATTTTTTATTGAAAAAATTTCCATCAACTGTAATCGTAAATGTGTGAATATATAACAAATAGGAGCTTTTAATTAATCTGAATATTAATATTATAGGGATTAATATATGTTTTATGCTTGAAGATAACTCTAACGCTCGCTCCTGCGAATCTCCCATGGGTCTCAAAGGGTAATTTTTAAGAGTCTACGCTCAAATTTTTCATATGCCCGAGATCTGGGAATGCGTTGGGAACACTCCTATAGTCGATGTAGACGGTATCTCATTCAAGCTAGAGTACCTGAATCCCGGAGGCAGCCATAAAGATAGGATGGCAGTTTCGATGCTCCTAGATCTAATAGATAGGAAGGGCAGGGGTGGAGCTATAGTCGAAGCCACGAGCGGGTGCACTGGAGTCTCACTCTCCCTGCACGGCAGAGCGATGGGTTTCGATGTCTATATAACAGTTAAGGAGGACTCTAGCCCCGTCAAGGTCGCCCTGATGAGGAGCTTAGGCGCTAAAGTCTACACATGCCCCAATGTCCCCCCCGAGGATCCCAGGAGCATAAAATCCGTAGCTAAGAGGATAGCTGAGGAGAAGGGAGCCACATTCTTGATGCAGGACTCGAATCCAGCTAACCCTAGGGGACAGGAGAGGATGGGAGAGGAGATATTGGAGAGTTTAAGGAGAGTGGATGTTTTCGTGATGGGAGTAGGGACTGGAGGTACGATAACAGGTGTTGGGAAACTTCTTAAGAAGGAATTCGGGACCAAAATAATAGCAGTTACCTCTAAAGGCTCAGAACTAGCTAGGAAATTCGGCCTCTCTAGTAAGTTCGAGGGGGAGGTGGAAGGTTACGATAGTTATCATATCCCCGATAATCTCGACCTCAGCTTAGTGGATGAAGTCTATGAGGTCAGCAGAGCTGAAGCGATTGAGTGGGCCTCTGAGCTCCTGAAGAAAGGGATTATGGGAGGTATGTCGACGGGTGCTCACTATCTAGCTAGCTTATATGCCAAGAAAAAGTACGGAGGGACTGTAGTCACTGTGGCTGCCGATAGCGTCCTCTTCCATCCTCCCATACTGAATGCTTCGAGCGGGGTCGCAGCTTATAAGCTCCCATTTTAAGCGAGTAGTGCTATGCAAAGTTATGAAGAGAGAGATATCACTAGCGGCCTTTTTGGCGGTCCTCCTGCTGGCCGGCTACCTCATATATCCATATCTTTTCGAGAGTCAGCCTCAGCAGGCGCCTCAATATATGCCAGAGGTAACCGCGGCAGCGAGTTTAAAGAGGGAACAAGCTCCCTCTGGCAAGGAAGCCATCTCAATACCTTCAGGAAGAAATGTAACAGTAAGTGCTTATCTGAAGCTCCAGGTGAGTGATGTAAATTCAGCTCAATTGAAGCTATCTCAGATCGCTCTGAAGTATAATGGATATGTCCAGAGCTCCTCAATATACGAGGGAGGAGGTTACGTGACCCTGAGGATACCTGTGGAGAAGTTGGAAGATGCTCTGAGAGATATAAGATCTCTTGGCAAAGTCGAGGTAGAGCAGAGGAATGTGGAAGATGTTACGGAGCAAGTGTTAGATGTGGAGACGAGATTGAAGAGCCTAAAAGCTACTGAAAGTAGGCTGATGGATCTCCTGAATAAAGCTGAGAGCGTCAAAGATATAATAGAGATAGAGGATAAGCTATCTCAAGTGAGGCAGCAGATAGAATGGTTGGAAGCCATGAGGAGGAACTTGGAGACGATGATAAATTATGCTACTGTGGATGTGGAGCTGAAGAAGGAAGGTTACATACCTCCTGAGGAGGATCTCCTAGCTAAGATCTGGGAGGATTCCAGGAAGGCCCTGATAGGTTCTATCTACATAATAGTAGTGGGAGCTTCCTTCTCAGCTTTACCTCTCCTGCTTATCGCATCAATATACCTAGCGTACAGGAGGAGGCGCTCGGGTCAATCCCCGATTAAATCGGAATAAACTGATAGTATTCTCTCACCAACTACCCTTATATCATAATTTTTTTCAACAATAGACCTGAGATTTTCAGGAGGGATATCAAAATTCTCGAGATTCTTCAAAGCTTTCCTCAAGGATTCCCTATCTCCGGGCCTGTAGAAGATGGCTATCCCGCTGAATAACCTCTTGTGAACCTCTATATCGGAGAGTATGACGGGTTTCCCGAGGGCCATTGCTTCTAGGACTATCGTAGGGAATCCCTCACTCCTAGATGGCAGTATTATGGCATCGGAGCTCAGGGCGTAGGGGATCCAGCCCTCCATATCCATCCTCCCGAGGAACCTCACTCTCATCCCCTCGGCTAGTTTCATCAACCTCCCCCTCATCGGCCCATCGCCCACTATCCATAGAGAAGCCCCATCAACTCCCCTCAGGTCCGAGAGTAGGGAATCCAAGTTCTTCGCTTCAGTCAATCCACCAACGAAGAGCAACTGCACATCCCCTTCCCTCTCAACAGGATTCGAGGATCTAGCTAAGTTATCTATCTCCTCCAGATCTATGAAGTTTGGGATCACCTTTATCTTACCTTCATCTATCCCCCTGCTCACCATTAGCTCCTTATCGACTTCATTCAACGCTATGAATACAGCAGCTCCCCTGAGAATCCTGAAGGATATTCTCTCGTGCAGCTCAGCCAATAGGGATGCGAGTCCCCTGTAGGAAGCCCTCCCATGGAGAGTCACCACTACCCTCTCCCTCCTCGCGAATGGGTAGCTGAGGAGGGTCGTGAAAGTGTAGACAGAGTGCATGTGGATCAGATCGAAGCTTTCAGCTATCTTCCTGAAGTAAAATGGGAGCTCAAGCGGTATAGGATTCCTCAAAGGCTCTAAGAAAGATCTGAGCCTCACTACCTTATAATCATCCTCCTCGATCTCAGTGGGCCCCCTATGTGTCGTGAGCACGGTCACCTCATGACCCCTGGATGAGAGGAATCTGGAGAGCCTCTTCACATGGTACTCGATGCCACCCGGATGGGGCGGGAATCTGTGACAGATCTGAAGTACTCTCATAATAGAACCTCAGAAAATCCGCTCTTAGAACATCTACCGACTATGGGTATCTCCTCACCGCATTTAGGGCATTTACCATCCGTTAAATTGCACCTCTCAACGTAGAACCCGTACCTCTTTATCAAGAGGGTCCCGCAGTTAGGACAGTAAGTACTCTCGCTGGGGTCCCCGGGAACGTTCCCAGCGTAAACGTACTTCAAGCCCTCTTCCTTCGCTATAGAGAGGGCCCTCTTCATAGTCTGGATGGGTGTGGGAGGTATGTCCTTCATCTTATAGTGTGGGAAGAACCTGGAGAAATGCACCGGAGTATCATCACCCACTTCCTCTGAGACCCACCTGGAGAAGGACCTTATCTCATCCTCCCCATCGTTGTATCCAGGTATTATAAGGTAGGTGAGTTCCACGTGCCTCCCGGCCCTCTTCAAATCGATCACAGTATCCAAAATAGGCTTCAAGAAGGGAACTTTAGCTACCTTCCTGTAGAACTGGTCTGTGAAGGCCTTAACATCGACATTAGCTGCATCTATAACAGGTATCAACCTCTCCCTAGCCTCCTCGCTCCAATATCCATTGGTCACGCTTATAGTAGCGAGCCCCGCTCTCTTAGCGAGTTCAGCTGTCTCAACTACCCACTCCATGCTCACTATCGTGGGCTCATTGTACGTGAAAGCTATGCTCTTAGCTCCATAGCTCATAGCTTCCCTCACTGCCTCCTCAGGAGGTAAGTAAACGAGATCCGGGAATTTCTCTGGATCGGACTGGCTTATTATCCAGTTCTGGCAGTGATCGCAGAACATATTGCAACCCACTGTACCTATGCTGTAAGTCCTGCTCCCGGGCATGAAGTGGAAGAGGGGCTTCTTCTCTATTGGATCGAGGGCTACGCTGCTCATCATCCCATAATTGACCTCGCAGAGCACACCCCTAACGTTTACCTTGGATCTGCATAACCCATACCTTCCCTCAGGGATAAAGCATTTCCTAGGGCAAGCGAGGCATCTTACAGCTCCTCCCTCCAGCTGGGCTTGAAGCTTCGCCCTGACCCGATGGGGCGCTCCATCCGGGCAACCCTCAGCCATCTCGCATACTCCCTCGAGCGACCTGATAAACTTTAATGAGTCACCCCTTACAACTATTTATCAGCTTCTTCACGGAGTTTATCGAATCCTCCGACTTGGGACCCCATGCTGAGACCTCGAAGAACCAGGATCTCCCGTACCATAGGGATAAGCTCTGATTCCCCTCGGTGTAGGAGAGGAAGCCCATCTCATCAGTGAATAAGTACTTGGTCTTCTCTGGCGGGAGCTCATCTCTCAACTGATTTACAGCTCTGGCTCCGAACTGCAAAGAGCTCTGAGTACTCGGTAGCTTAGCTACGACTAGGAGGAGGTAGGTGTCATTCCCGTAACCTGCGGAGTAAAGATAAGCGCTGCTCCCAGCGGGTAAATCGAATCCCGATCCCAAGCTGAAGATCGGTTGGTAGCTGAGAAGGAAGAACCCGTGATTTGAGAAGGATGTGGAGTTCAGTCTGGAGGTGAGATCCGTGAAGGGGAGGCTCTCAGGCGGGAGGGGCCATTCCTCACTGGCCCCGGGTTGTGGGATCAAGTAAATGAGCGCCCCTAGGAGCATTAAGCTTATCATCAACGCAGCGGGGAGGATGAGCCTCCAGGATCTCAGGCTATCACCTCCTCTCCATCTCCTCAGACTATAAAAGCTATACTGCCTCGGTTACTCAACTCAATATGCCCCTCTGGGGATAGCGAGAGCTGGCGAGTCAGAGTAAAATTAACTATATACTCTACAGATATTCACGGGAGGAAGAGTTATATATGGATCTATCATCTTAGCCCGATGGAAGATGTCAGCCCTGCTAGATAGGGAGATCAAATCATTGTTTTACGAGATAGCTAAATCGAGTGAGCTCTCACTCCAGTTGATGAGAGGATGTATAGATACCTTCCTCGGCAAGAGGAACCCGGGAGATGCCTTGAAGGAGATAGAGAGAGGAGCTGAGATACTCTCATTCTCCCACGATCAAGTCAGAATGAAAGTCAGCGAGATCTTAGCTAGATTCCAGCCTATGGGTGCTGATCTCAGGAAACTGATCTCCCTCCTCGAGATATCCTACGGCTTGCTGAGGTTGGGGAGGTACACTAGGAACATAGCCCAAACATTAGTGCTCTTCGAGAACTTGAGCGAGTGCGATATCTCGAGGCTCATTGATACAGCTGAGATAACTGAGAATATGGTCAAGGAAGCCCTGAGGGCTGTCGAGGAGGGGAATGGGGAGCTAGCTAGAAAGGTCATAGGGATGGATGATAAAGTGGATAACGCCTACAGCAGCTACCTAATGGGAGTGATAAGGGGTGAGGAGAAGAGCGCTATCTGTGCAGTAGCCTACACCCTCATACTCAGGTACTTGGAGAGGATGGCTGACCATGCTGTCATGATAGCGGAAGAAGTATTGAGGATGTCCTAGGCCTCTGGTGAGGTTATGAGGGTAAATGGAGTGGATCTCAGTGAGATAGCTGAGCTCTTCGGCACTCCCACGTATGTGATAGATCTGGATAGAGTGAGGGAGAACTACCTTAGGCTCGATAAAGCTATTAAATGCCCTCATGTCATAGCATACGCTTATAAGGCGAATCATGAGCCTGAACTAGTTAGGCTTCTAGCTAAATTAGGTTCAGGAGCTACCGTACCATCTGCCTTCGGTGTGATATTAGCTAGGATCTCCGGAGTACCTCCGGAGAAGACTGTCTTAGTTGGGCCCAGCCCATCCAGAAGTGATTTGATAGAGGCGATGGACTTCGGGGCAATAATATCCATCGAGAGTCATTCACAAGCTAATGCTGTGAGGGGCATAGGGAGAGCTAATGTGATGGTTAGAGTCAACCCGGGTGTAGGGGCTGGGGCTTATCCGGGCTTAGTGACCGGGGGGAAGAGGAGTAAGTTCGGATTACCTCCAGAGGAGGCATTGAGCCTCTTCAATTCCCTAAAAAAGGATATGCGTGCCCTAGGGTTCCACACCCACATAGGTAGCCAGATATTCTCGACGGATCCATTCAGGGCAGCTTTGGATGTGATAAAGGGGCTAGCTGAGAGGGTGGGTGGAGTTGAGATAGTGGACTTGGGCGGGGGCCTGGGGGTCCCCTACTCAAATGAGAGCCCCTTCCCCCTTGAGGAATATGCTGAGCTCGTTTGCGAGAGGGTTAGGGAGATGGGGGCGAAGCTATTCCTGGAGACCGGTAGATACATAGTTGCTGACGCCGGCTACCTCTTGAGCAGGGTGAATTATGTGAAGGAAGTCGGAGGGGAGAAGTGGCTACTAATAGATGCCGGTATGAACGATCTGATAAGGCCAGCTCTGTATGGAGCGAGGCACGAGATAATCTGCGAGGGGGAGGGGAGGGAGAGAGTGCTAGTTGCGGGTCCGGTATGCGAATCATCCGACTTCTTCGGCGAATACGAGCTGCCGAAGCTGAAGGAAGGGGATCTTATAGCCTTCAAGAACGCTGGAGCTTACGGCTTCTCGATGGCTAGCAGGTACAACCTGAGGCCCCTTCCGGCGGTCGTAGGTATAGAGGGAGGGAGGTTCAGGTTACTGAGGCCCAGGGAGGACTTCTGCAGGGCTGTATTCGGTTAGATGAGATTCAGCTCCCTGAGGGTCTCCTGCCTGGGTACTCCCTCCTTATCCCATCCCCTGAGCTCGTAGTAGAGGTCCAGGAATCTCTCCTGCTCCTCCTCAGTTATCCTCCTCTCCTCACCATCGTGGATGAATGACTCCTTGAGGAGCCTCTTGGGAAGCCTGTCGTCCTTCCTCCTCAATCCCAGCCTCACATTATACATCCTAGTCAGGTTTATTATCCTCCTAGCTGCTTTGATCATATCATCGGCAGTAGCGTTCCTCCCCGTGATCATTGAGTAGTACTTAGCCATCTGCTCCCAGGCTATCAGAGTCCTAGTTGAGAACCTGCAGAGGACTAGGGAATCTCCTATAGCAGCTAGCTCCTCTAAATTCGCTAAAACCTTCGTCTTCTCCATGTCTATCGTCTTCCTGTCCCCTCCCAATCCCCTTATATCGGCGTAGTAACCAGTTATCCTGAGGTGGCAAGCTCCCCTTGGGGAGACACCGTAGCCGAGTATCATGCTCTTCAGGGTCCTTGGATCGTATCCAGCTGGCTCCAGACCCTTGACATGAATAGCTATTTCCTCCAATCCCAGAGCCTTGGATGCTCTAGCCACTCCCTCAGCTAAGATGTCCCCCACACCTTCCCTCTTAGCTATCATCTCCGCGAGCTTATGCAGAGATTCAGGGTCCCCGTAATCTAGCTTGAAGCCCGGATCCAGCTTACCCCTCTTATAAGCCTCTATAGCGAAACCGAAAACGTTACCTAGCGTTATAGTATCCATCCCGAGCCTATCGGCTCGATCGTTGAGCCATACTATCGCTTTAATATCAGTTATGGCATTGAGGCCCCCTATCGCAAATATAGTCTCGTACTCGAGCTCTACCTCGCTACCAGCGTACTTACCTTCCCTCACCCTGCTGTACCTCCCGCAAGGAGTTGGGCAGCCGAAACAAGCCTTGGGATGCACGAAGACCTCCCTCTTTATCGAATCCCAAGCTATGTTCTCCCATCCATCGACGGAGCCCTTGGACCAGTAGTAGCTGGGGAAGAACCCCCAGAGGTTAGCTAGCTCGACTATCCCGGGGGTGCCCCTCTCAAAGTAGGACTTCAACTCCTCCTTAGCTCTTGGGACTATCTCCTCCGCTGAGTACTTCCTCACTCCATCAGGATCTTGAGCATCCCACTCCTGCTTATCGTACTCCACCACTATCGCTTTCAGCTTCTTGGATCCCATGACAGCTCCTCCACCTGTCCTACCAGCTTGCCTCCACTTCTCATTCCCTATAGCAGCGAACTTAACCAAGTTCTCTCCAGCGGGCCCTATAGAAGCTACGGAGCATCTCCCATGCTCTCTCTTGAGCTCCTCCTCAGTCTCATATATGTCCTTCCCCCACAAGTGGCTAGCATCCCTCAGCTCGACGCCGTTCTCACTGAGGACCAGGTAAGTCGGTCTATCAGCTCTGTTCATTATCACTAGCGCAGTGGTGCCCACCCATCTCGTCGCAGCCCCTAGGGTGCCGCCTATCACGGACTCCCCCAGTATGCCAGTCTGGGGCGATTTGAAGACGAAAGTCCCCTTCCCGGAGTATGGGACCGCAGTTCCCGTGAAGGGGCCTATAGCGAATATGAGGGGATTCTCCGGTCCCAGAGGATCCGTTCTCTCGTCAGTCATATCGTAAAGTATCTTAACCCCTAGACCCTTCCCCCCTATGAAATTCCACGCTAGATCGTCTGGAACTTGCTCACTCCTTATGCTCCTCTTACTGAGATCTATCCAATGAATTAGGCCGTACCCCCTCATGATCATCCGACTGCTGAGGGGCCGGATTGATAAAAATGTTACGATCCTCCATCCAGCTACCTATATAGACTATATAGATAACTTATAGCTATTTTGTCTAGATCGGTTAAGTTTATAGTTTTTACTTTTAAGGGGGGCCCGAAGGTGCGGGGAATGTCATCTATGGGATCGCGATGGTCCTCTATCTCACTCCCTAAATATGACAGGGGCTTCTACTTATCACTATTGCCCTTCGCCTCCCTCATTTTCGCAATATTCTTAGCGCTCACATACGTGATAGCTTCAGTCTCATACCCCTCGATATCCAAGTTCGGCGTTAAGCTCTTCACCGAGAACGTCTGGAGCCCATCGGAAATGGGGGAGGAGTTCGTGAAGTACGGACTATTAGCTCCTCTCTACGGGACCATAATCACCTCCTCTCTAGCTGCTATAATAGCGCTCCCCCTCTCCCTATCCACTGTCTACTTAGTAGAGGAGATGGCGAACTCGAAGGTGAGGGAATTGCTATCGACAGCTATAGATCTCATGGCAGGACTCCCGACTGTCTTATACGGGCTCTGGGGATTGGGTGTCATGATACCTTTCCTCAGGGAGAATATAATGAAGCCACTACACTCAGCCCTCCCCTGGCTACCTCTCTTCTCCTGCGAACCGTTGAGCGGGGCCTCGATACTCTCCGCTGGCATTCTATTGGCCATAATGATAATACCTTTCATGCACAGTCTGATACAGGATGCCTACAGGAGCGTCCCATGGATTTACAGGGAGGCGATACTCTCGATAGGGGCTAATAGGTACGAGTACTATAAGATGATGATCTCCCTCATAAAGCCCGCTGTACTCGGCTCCCTCCTCTTGGGCATAGGGAGGGCGTCTAGCGAAACTGTCGCGGTCGCTTTAGTGGTAGGGAATGCGTTCAACATATCCTTCTGCATATTCGCCCCGGGATATACGATACCCTCGCTGATAGCTAATCAATTCTCGGAGTCCAACTTCTACCCGTATATGCAGAGCGCTCTTTATGCAGGCGGTTTAGTTCTGCTCATCGTAGGCGCTCTCTTCAGCGCTCTAGCCCTCTTGATGATGAGGAAGGTGAGGAAATTATATGGCTGAGCTGAGGGAATTGAAGGAGAAGCTATTCTTGATAACTTCCCTATCGCTAGCGGTATTAGCGATACTCCCTATTTTCCACATACTCCTCTCCATCTTCTACAATGGATTGCCCGTCCTCATCTCAGCGGGAATCGATTTCCTAGTGGACTCCTCTCCCCCTCCGGGAAGGGGATTGGGTGGTATAGGCCCCTCATTAGTGGGCACTTTCATGCTCGCCCTCATATCCTCTCTAATAGGGATCCCCCTCTCCTTCGCCTCGGCTCTGTTCTTCGTGGAGTTCCCCGATAACGTAATATCCAGGGGAGTGAGGGTCCTTAGCAAAGCTCTCCTCCAGATACCATCAATCTTAGTTGGGATGCTCGTATATACAATAATGGTAGTTCCCATGGGGAAATTCTCAATGCTAGCTGGCTCTTTAGCCTTGGCCATAATGATGATCCCTTACGTTACTACTTACGTTGAGGAAGCCCTGGAAAATGTGCCGAAAACTTATAAGGAAGCTGGTTATGCCCTCGGGCTCTCGAGGACGAAAGTAGTATTTAAGATAAGCGTGAGTATAGCTAAGAGGGGCATACTCACGGGGGTACTGATGGGATTCGCGAAAGTCACCGGGGAGACTGCTCCCCTCCTCTTCACAGTCGGGAAGCAGAGGCAAATGATATCATTAGACCCCTTGGGCTACACGGACTCGATATCGCTCCTGATATTCGACTTCATACAGACTCCATACGCTAACTGGCATAGAGTCGCCTGGGGTTCTGCCTTAATCCTCACATCGATATTCCTCTTGATATTCCTCGCCGCTAGGAGTTTGACTAGGAGGGTGGTCTTATGAGGAGAGTCGCCCTATCTATAAGCGATCTAACGGTAAAAATTGGAGGGAAGGAGATACTTAAGAGGATAAATATCGAAGTTCCGGAGAGGAGGATACTAGCTGTTATGGGACCCTCGGGCTCCGGTAAGTCCACGCTGCTGAGAGCGATAAACAGGCTGCTAGATCTAGTCCCCGGATGCGAGGTGAGCGGGAGGGTGAGGATATACGATACCGAGGTCTACTCATCAGATCCCTATAAAGTTAGGAGGCTCACTGGCATGGTCTTCCAGGTGCCGAATCCATTCCCGAACATGAGCATATACGATAACGTCGCCGTAGGCCCTAAGATGAATGGGCTCGTGAAGGATAAGAGGGAGCTAGATGATCTCGTTAAGTGGGCTCTTGAGAGAGCTATGCTCTGGGATGAGGTCAAGGATAGGCTCAAGGATCCTCCCAATAAGTTGAGCGGTGGGCAGCAGCAGAGACTCTGCCTAGCTAGGGCTCTAGCTCTGAGGCCGAAGCTCCTACTCCTGGATGAGCCCACAGCAAATGTAGACCCTATAAATGCCTCTAAGATAGAGGAAGCTTTGAGAGGACTAGTCGAGAGCCATGATATAACGGTAGTATTCGTCACGCATACCCCATATCAAGCGGTCAGGATCTCAGATTACGTGGCATTCCTCTACATGGGGGAGCTAGTCGAGTTCGGGTTGACGCAAGAGATAGCTCTGAACCCGAAGCACGAGCTCACGATGAGGTTCCTCAAGAGAGAGGCTTGATTGTAAAAAATCAGTAGATTGGGAACTCCACTCCCCTCTCCTTCAGGGCTGCGTGAGCAGCGGCTAGCCTCGCTACTGGAACCCTGAAAGCGGATGCACTTACATAATCAAGCTTTATCCTATGGCAGAACTCTATGCTCTTCGGATCCCCTCCATGCTCCCCGCATATCCCTATCTCCAGGTTGGGATTCGCGGCCCTGCCCTTCTCAACAGCTATCCTCATGAGCTCCCCTACTCCCTCAGTGTCCAAGCTCTGGAAGACGTCGAAATCTAGTATCCCTTTCTCCAGGTAATCGTGCATGAACTTGTTCTCGACATCATCCCTGCTGAAAGTGAATACCCCCTGAGTCAAGTCGTTGGTCCCGAAGCTGAAGAAATCCGCCTCCTTAGCTATCTTATCTGCTGTTATACAAGCCCTAACGACTTCTATCATTGTTCCGACTGGCATCCTGACCCCGTACTCCTTAAATACTGGTTCTATGGCTTTCTCCTTCACGTACTTTATCTCCCTGTAATCCGCGACCTGAGGTATCATTATCTGAACTTGCAAGTCCTTCCCCTCCTTCCTGAGCTGCAGGTAGGCTTCGACTATAGCCCTGACCTGAGCTTCATATATCTCGGGGTACGTAACACCCACTCTCACACCCCTGTGCCCCATCATCGGATTCGCTTCCCTAAGCTCCCTCACCCTCCTCAAGAGAGATTCTAGCTTGCTCACTTCATCGGAGTCCCCTCTCATCCTAGCTTCGCATAACTTCTCCAATAGCTCATCCGAGCTCGGGAGGAACTCGTGGAGCGGAGGATCGAAGAGCCTAACTGTCACCTTCAGCCCTTCCATCACTCTGAATATCTCCAAGAAGTCGTTTCTCAGGAACGGGACTAGCTTATTCATCGCCTCCCTTCTCTCCTCACTGTCCCTCGCCATTATGACCTGCTGGAATATAGAGAGCCTCTCAGGCCTCCTGAACATCCTCTCCGTCCTCAGAAGACCTATCCCCTCAGCACCAAATCTCCTAGCTATCTCAGCGTCCTCAGGAGTATCAGCGTTGGCTCTAACTCCCAGGCTCCTCACTTCATCAGCCATCCTCAGTATCTCGAAGAACTCTCTGGGGAGCTCAGCTTTCGCTGTTGGTATCTCGCCCAGGTAAACCTTCCCGGTGAAGCCATCTATAGTTATGACATCCCCCTCCCTCACAGTTATCCCATCCACCCTGAACTCCCTCCTATCGTAGTCTATCTTTATCTTCTCAGCCCCCACTACAGCAGGCTTCCCTATTGCCCTGGCTACGACTGATGCATGGCTAGTCATACCTCCCCTGCTCGTCAGTATCCCTTCTGATGCGTAGAAACCGTGGACATCATCCGGCCTCGTCTCCTCCCTCACTAATATTACCCTCTCACCCCTGTCCCTCCACTCCACAGCTGTATCAGCATCGAAAACAACTCTGCCAGTGGCAGCTCCAGGTGATGCGTTCAATCCCTCAGCTATAGGGCTTATCCCGTGCTTCTTCAAGTAGGATTCATCCAACCTAGGGTAGAGCAAGCCTATTATGTGCTCAGGCTTGACTCTAGCTAGAGCTTCCTCCTTAGTGACGAGCCCCTCCTCGTACATATCTACGACAGTCTTCACTCTAGCTAGAGGGGTCATCTTAGCGTTCCTAGTCTGCAGGAGGAATACCTTCCCTCTCTCGATCGTGAACTCTATGTCCTGAACTTCCTTCTTAACCCTCTCCAGTTTCTTAGCCATATCGTATATCTGCTTGTAGAGATCCGGCCTCTCGTTCTTCAGCTCCTCTATGCTCTTAGGGGTCCTTATCCCAGCTACTACATCCTCCCCCTGAGCGTTCGGGAGGAACTCACCGTAGAGGACGTTCTCACCAGTAGCTGGGTCCCTCGTGAATAATACTCCGGTCCCGGAATCGAAGCCCATGTTACCGAAGACCATAGCTACTATATTCACAGCGGTTCCGTCTGCTACATCTGGAGTTATGTTATTGGCCTTCCTGTAGAATACAGCCCTCGGAGAGTTCCAAGATCTAAATACAGCCATTATAGCTAGCTCCAATTGTTTCCATGGATCCTGAGGGAACTTATCCCCTAGGACTTCCTTAAATCTCCTGACCACTTCCTTGAGATCATCAGCGCTGAGCTCTGAATCATATTTGGCTCCTCTCTCCCTCTTTATCTCCTCGAATATATCATCGAAGACCTTCTTATCTATCCCCAGCACTATGCTACCGAACATCTGGAGGAAGCGTCTGTAAGCATCGTATGCGAACCTCTCATTCCCAGTGAGCTCGATCAAGCCCCTGAGAGTATCATCGTTCAGCCCTAAGTTGAGGACAGTATCCATCATCCCCGGCATTGAGACGGGGGCCCCGCTCCTCACGGAGACTAGGAGCGGATTTCTCGGATCCCCGAACTTCCTCCCGGTCTTCTCCTCCAGCCACCTCATCGCTTCCCTAACTTCATCCATGAGGCCATCCGGCAGCCTCTCACCATTCGAGTAGAAGAGCTTGCATGCCTCCGTAGTTATCGTTATCCCGGGAGGTACTGGGAGACCCTGTTTATACATGAGAACTAGACCGGCGCCTTTACCCCCGAGGAGCTTGACATCCTCAGGATCGGATTCATCGTAGGTATAGACCAGCTTCCTCATATGCATCCTAGGATTGAGGGGTAAATCCCTTATTACCTTTTCCGAGATTTCACAAATATAAAATATGGGGTTGGGGTCACTCCCCCTTCAGGATCCTTATGAACTCCCTCATCCAGTAAGGTAGATCAGGCCAGGCCCTAGCTGTGACGATGTGGCCCCTGCATATCACTACCTCCTTATCTTGCCAATTGGCTCCGTGGGCCTTCAGGTCCGGAGCAACCGCTGCATATGAAGTCACATTCATGCCCGGTTCTATGAGCTTGTAACCAGTGAGGACAAGAGGGCCATGGCATATAGCAGCTAAGGGCTTTCTCTTCTCCATGAAATGCCTCACTATCCTCTCAAGGTCCTCGTTGAGTCTGATGTACTCAGGCGCCCTCCCTCCGGGTATCACCAAACCATCGTAATCCTCGGGGTTCACTTCCTTGAACTCCTTATCCACCCAAACGAACCTGTACCCGGGCTTCTCCGTGTAAGTCTCCCAGCCGGGCTCGAAGTCGTGCACAACTGTCATCAGGACTTTCTTAGTCGGTGCAGCCACATGGACCTCGAAGCCCTCCTCCTTCAACCTCCAATACGGGTAAAAGAGCTCCTGGGCTTCGACAGCATCACCAGCTACTATCAATACCCTCTTGGCCATGCTATCACCAGCTGATAACTCTAGTAAACAATAAAAATCTTTGGTGACCCCCCTCGGCACAAAATGAAAAAATTATTGAAAGTTAGGGGGGCACTAAATTCAGAAGGTCACCTCTAAGTAGAGAGCGAAGGAGTACGTGAAGAATATCGCGCTTATCAACAGGAATATGAAGACTATCCAAGAGGGCCTCACTATCTTCCCGGCTGGATGTATCTTAGGCAGAAGCACGAAGTTCTGGTAGAAGAAGACCCACGTGAATATTACCATTATCAGCATATTGGTCACGCCGGTCATTAGAACTAGTACGCCGGGCTGCTCCAACAGGACAGTTATCATCCCGATCACTGTGAATATTGTCACGACCCAGTAGTATATCTTGCGGTACTCGACTCTCTCGGGTATCCCAGGTACCGTGTACAGGTTGCTAGCCACAGTCCTCCCTGCACCATCTAAGGCAGT
>JAJHQZ010000015.1 GCA_020833055.1 Candidatus Korarchaeum sp.
CTCCTGTACTTAGCGGCTCTGTTGGCTATTAGAGATGCTACTACTCCCGCGGGGACGCCTCCATCTATGTTGACTACAGCGAGCCCCAGCGAGCAGGACTGGAGCATCGACATGAGCGCGCTCAACCCCCTGCCCCCGAAACCGTAGCCACTTGAGGAGGGGACTGCTATGACAGGGATATCAACTAGCCCCGCGACTAAGGACGCTAGAGCCCCTTCCCTCCCCGCTACTACTATAAGTACATCTACGTCCTCTCTTATCATCTCCTTCAGCGGTTCGAAGAGCCTGTGAAGCCCCGCTATTCCAACATCATAAGCCCTCAGGACCTCGCAGCCCATCTCCTCAGCTATAACTCTGGCTTCCTCAGCGACCCGGATGTCAGAAGTTCCAGCTGTCAGTATACCGACTTTACCCCCCGTCCTCTCCACCCTGAACCCCTCCCTCTTAAGCACTACGATCCTCGCTCTCTCGTGCACTTCCACTATAGCCCCGGGCAAACTGATCTTCATGAGATCTCCGCTCGCCCTACTTATTATAGCCCTCCCCACTTCATCGAGCATCCTCTTAGCTATCCCTAGTACTTCATCTGTGCTCTTCCCCTCAGCTACTATTATCTCCGGGACCCCCCTCCTGATCCCCCTCCCGAGGTCTATCCGAGCTAGGCCCTCGATCTCAGTTATCTCGAATAACTTGAGGAGCTTCTCAGCCTCATCTACAGATATCTCTCCCCTAGCTAACTTCTCCAGTATCTCCCTCAAACAGACCCTCCTTTATATAAGCGGATTTATAATTCTAGCGATGATACTGATAGACTGCAGCTCCGGGATATCCGGCGATATGTTCCTAGCGGCTCTATTGGATTTGGGAGCTGATGAAAAGAAGGTATTGAGAGCTATAGATGAGATAGGGGAGCTCTTGAGCAAGATAGAGGTCAGGATAGGGGAAGTAAAGAGGAGGGGGATAAGGGCCAAGAAAGTCGACTTCTACTCTGAGAGCTGGCCCTCGCTGAGCGGGGAGGATCTCATAAATTACGTAGAGAGGTGCGTTGAGAAGTTGGATATCAGCGATGAAGCGAGGGGTTACGCGATAAGGGTGGCTGAGACTCTAGTTGAAGCTGAGAGAAGGGTGCATGGGGAAGCTCACCTCCACGAGATCGGTCAGCCAGATGCTATAGCTGAGATAGTAGGAGTTTCAGTGGCTCTCGATGACCTGAAGGCATTCAATACGACTGTTTACTCCACGCCCCTCGCGGTGGGCGGGGGCTTCGTGGAGAACTCCCACGGGAGGCTTCCAGTCCCGGCTCCAGTTACGCTAGAGATACTCAAGGGCTTCCCGATCTCAGGGGGGCCAGTGAGGGAGGAGCTAGCCACACCCACGGGGGCTTCCCTACTCGTAAACATAGTAGACTCCGTTACTGAGCTCTATCCGATGATGAGGCCATCTGGAGTCGGATACGGTGCTGGGAGCAAGGAGCTGGAGATACCAAACGTGATCAGAATCGTCTCAGGCGAGCCACTGGATGCTAGGAGGGAGGAAGTCCTCATGATAGAGACGAATGTCGACGATGTGCCCGGGGAGGTGCTGGGTTACGCTTTAGATAAGCTAATGAAGGAGGGGGCGAGGGACGCTTTCATAATCCCCATAATAGCTAAGAAGGGCAGGCCCGGTCAGGTACTGAAGGCGATAGCTGACAGGGGTAATGCTGAGCATCTGGCTAGGGTGATGATAGAGGAGACCGGGAGCCTGGGGGTTCGCGTATATAGATGCGAGAGGATCGTCCTGAATAGGGAGGTAGTGCCCGTTAAAGTGTCCGTGGATGGTCGAGAGTTCGAGGTGAGGGTGAAGGTGGCTGGCAGCTTGAGGGCGAAGCCTGAGTACGAGGACGTTAGGGAGATAGCTGAGAGGACGGGGAAGCCCCTCAGGGTGGTGATGAAGTTAGTTGAGGACAGGTTGAGGGAATATGGGGGAGCTCGAGGATCTAATAATTGAGAGGGGGAAGGATGGAGTAATAATAGCCCTCTCAGGGGGACTTGATAGCTCGACTCTAGCTGCCTTATGCAAGAAACTGCTCGGAGACAAGGCGATAGCTGTGACAGTGGCTTCCGAGCTCCAGCCCGAGGAGGAGATAGAGGGAGCTAGGAGAGTTGCCGAGGAGATAGGGATAAGGCACATCCTGATAGAGATGAGCTTGCTGAAGGAGGAAGTTGCTAGGAACGGTCCGGATAGATGTTATCACTGCAAGAAGGCTATGTTCAGGAGGATTAGAGAGCTGGCGGAGGAGCTGGGGGTTAGGGAGATATTCGATGGGACTAACGCATCAGACAGCTGGAGGCCCGGGATCGGGGCCCTGAGGGAGTTAGGGATAAGAAGCCCCTGGGCTGAATTAGGCTTCAGGAAGGAGGAGATAAGAGAGATATCTAGAAATCTAGGATTATCGGTCAGTGAGAAGGCTCCACAATCCTGCTTAGCCACTAGGATACCTTTCGGGGAGAGGATAACTCAAGAGAGGCTCATGAGGATATGGAGGGCTGAGAAGTTGATCAGGGAGCTGACTGGAGTGAAGATCCTCAGGGTGAGGGATCACGGGAGCATAGCTAGGATAGAGGTCGGTAGGGATGAGCTGGCCTCCCTCCTAGATCCTCCCAAAATAGATGCGATAGTTAGGGGATTGAAGGGGCTGGGATTCAGGTACGTGACGCTGGATCTTGAGGGGTATAGGCCAGCGGATCCCCCTCCCCCATAAAAATTCAGCGTGAGATGGGCGGCTGCCTCATGGAAAAGTTTTTTGCGGATCCATAGTAGCTTAACTTATGAAGTGGCACTACATCCTGATCTTAGCCCTGCTGCTCATAGCAGCTTACTTCATCATCCCGAGGGAGGGGAGGAGGGAAGTAGTAGTCGGGACGATACAGGGAGGGATAAGCACTCTCGATATAATGGAAGCTGACTGGATGAAGGTAGTCAGGTTCGATAAGCCCCTAGATCTATCTCAAGCCCTCTCCAGGGGAGAGGTGGATGTAGCTGTGATAACAGCTGAGATGTACGCTAAGTTCGCTGAGAGGGATAAGGATCTCAAGATAATAGCTGCCGATATGCTCCAGAACCAAGCTATAATAGGTATTGAAGATATCAGGGAGCTGAAGGGGAAGAGAGTGGGGGCCACGACAGCTAGCGGGACTTACGCTATGTTCCTAGCTTATCTGAACCTCTCTGGATTGAGCCAGAAGGATATAATAATAGTTGATGCCCCTCCCCTCCAATTGGTTCAAGCTCTGGAGAGAAAAGACGTAGACGCTATCGTATGTTGGGAGCCGATAGCCTCCAAGCTCATAGCTAAGGGCTATAAGCACGTGGACTTCATAAAATTAGCTGAGAGGTACTTGGGGAGGAAGCCTGTTATGCTGGTCTGGGTAGCTAAAGCGAGCTTCCTGGAGAGGCCGGAAGCCAAGGAGTTCGTAGAGATGAGGGAGAGAGCTGCATCGGAATGGGGGAAGAGGGCTCCTGAGGCCCTCAAGAAGTTGTACAATATGAGCGATGAGGAAATTAGTGTCCTGATGAGGAGGGTCGAGATAGTGAGGGGCCTCCCGAAGGGGGATATAATAGCGGCTTGGGAGCTGGCTTCAGCGGGCGGTTACATAAGCGAGGGATTGATAGAGGAGCTCAAGGGGAGGGCCTTCTGGGAGGGCTGAAGTTGATCAAGATAGGGGCCCTCTCATCCTTCATCTTACTCTTATTGCTTTGGGAAGCTATATCCCTTCCCGGACTCCTCCCATCCCCTCTATCCACTTTAAGATATATAGCGAGCTTAGACCCTGATTTGATAGCCCTTCACACGGTGATAACTCTCTACAATAGTTTCGCTGGCTTCTCTCTTTCTATGCTCCTCTCTTTAGCCTTAGGATTCCTCTCTCACAGGAATGAGTTCATCAGGGGCTTCTCGATTGGGATATGCTCGATATTCAATAGCACATCGGCCCTGATATGGTCCCTAGTCTTAGTATCTACTATAGGTATACTCAGCCCCCTCCCCCCTATACTAGTGGCCTCAGCGGTCTCCCTCCCGCAGCTACTCTCAGCAACAATAGCTGCCCTGGATTCAGTCGATAAGAACTTGATAGAGGCCGTGAGATCCCTAGGAGGGAGCTCAGCTAACGAGTACTTAGATGTGATAATACCGGGATCCCTCCCGATGATAATAGCTGCCTCCAGGGTGGCCCTCGGCCTCTCCCTCAGGATAAGCGTAGTGGCTGAGGCCTTCGGCTCCAGCGGTGGGATAGGCTATATGATAATGAGATCCTACAACTTAGCCGATGCCCCCGGAGTCCTCGCGTGGTCCCTCATATTGATAGCATTGGTGCTCGCTCTGGACAGGCTCTTGCTCATGCCAGTTGAGGAGAGGTCGAGCTCATGGCTGAAGTGATCTTGGAGGCTCTTGGGATAAGGAAGAGCTTCAGCGAACTAGTGCTAGATGGTATAAGCTTGAGGCTGGAGAGAGGGGAGATACTGGGGATAGTGGGCCCGAACTCATGCGGTAAAACTACCCTATTGAGGATATTGGCCGGATTGGAGGGCTCCTATGAGGGGGAAGTCAGGAGGAATGGTAGCTTGAGCATAGTGTTCCAAGAGGACAGGTTGCTGCCCTGGAAGACTCTCATGGAGAATATATGCCTCGGTCTGAAGTACGCTGGGAGGAGGGATATTGAGAGAGCGTTGAATTACGCTAGGAGGCTTGGGATAAGTGAGGAGGATCTCAGGAGCTTCCCTAGGAGGGTTAGCGGTGGGACTAGGAGGAAAGCCGCTATAGTTAGAGCCCTCGCCCTGGAGCCGGAGATAATACTGATGGACGAGCCATTCACAGGCCTAGATTTCAGCACTATAGTGACTCTAAGGTCCTCCCTAGCGGATCTCCTGAGGGAGAGGGGGATTTCAGCTATAATAGTGTCGCATCAACTCGAGGACCTGCTAACTGTAGTAGATAGATGCTTAGTAATGACGCCGAAGCCCTCTAAGATAGGGGCCGAGCTTAATATGAGGGGGATGGGGTTGGAGGAGAGGGTAAACGCGCTCAAGGATGTTTTGATGAGGATGGTGAGCGATCATGGGCCTCAGGGATTTCCTGAATAAACTGGAGGAAATTGGAGAGCTCAGGAGAGTGAAGGCTAGGGTTAGCGTAGATCTGGAGATAGCTGAGATACTGAGGAGGGTGGCTAGAGGAGGGCCCGCTTTACTATTCGAGAACATAGAGGGCTTCGATGGATGGAGGCTAGTGGGCAACATATTCTCGAAGGCTGAGAGGGTGAAGCTAGCCCTCAACTGCGATCCGGAGGAGGCGGGGAGTAAGTTAGTGAGCATGATAAGGGCCCCTCCTCTCAGCCTCCCGGATAAAGTGAGGATGCTGAGCGATGTAATATCCCTGGGGAGGCACCTCCCGAAGCTGAGCGGTGCGGATTGGAAGAAGGGGAAGTGGGATAGAGTCGATCTCGAGAGGATACCGGCTATAAGGACATGGCCCAAGGATGCCTCGAGGTTCTTCACCTTCCCGATAGTGATAACTAAGGATCCTGAGACCGGAGTGCACCATCTAGGGGTCTACAGGATGCAGTTGATGGATAGCAAAACTACTGGGATGCACTGGCATGTGCATAAGAGAGGGGCCGCTTACATGAGGAAGTATAGAGGTAGTATGCCCGTAGCTGTCGCTGTTGGCGTCGATCCAGCTCTAGCTTTCACTGCAGTCGCTCCAGTGCCCGAAGGGATAGATAGCTACGTTTTCGCTGGCATTATAACAGGAAGATCCTTTGAAGTGAGCAGAGGGGAGCTCACGGATCTGCTCATACCCTCCGATGCTGAGTTAGTTATAGAGGGCGAAGTGCCCCTGGATGAAGTGAGGCTCGAGGGACCCTTCGGGGATCACATGGGTTACTACACTCCACCCTCCCCCTTCCCCGTGTTCAGAGCTGGGGCTATTTACACAGTAGAGGATCCGATATTCCACGCGACGGTAGTGGGCTACCCCTGGCTGGAGGACTCCGTCATAGGGAAGGGGATAGAGAGGCTCTTCCTCCCTCTGGCCAGGATGATAATCCCAGAGCTAGTGGATATGAACATACCTGAGTACGGGCTCTTCCACGGCTTAGCTATAATATCGATAAGGAAGCGGTACCCAGGTCAAGCGAGGAGCGTAGCCATGGGGCTCCTCGGGATAGGCCAGTTCTCCCTCACTAAGATAGTAGTGGTCGTCGATGAGGACGTGAACGTCCACGATATCAATGAGGTGATATACGCTATAGCTACTACAGTGGACCCGAGGAGGGATGTTCAGATAATAGAGAACGCTGTGACAGATGAGCTAGATCACGCTAGCTCAACTCCGAGGCTGGGGAGCAAGATGATAATAGACGCCACTAGGAAGCTCAGGGAGGAGCTGGGCAGGGAGTGGCCCGAGAGGGTGGAGCCGGATCCCGAAGTCGCTAAGAGAGTGGATGAGAGGTGGAGGGAGTTTGGGATATAGGACTTACTTGGAGATGCTCAGGTTACCTCACACACTCTTCAGCCTCCCCTTCGCTTATGTAGGAGCCTTAGCTGCTGGCCTCAGGGATCCCCTAGACGCTCTCATGGTGGGAGTAGCCCTGTTCTCAGCTAGATCCGTGGCTATACTCTCAAATGATCTAGTGGACAGGGAGATAGATGCGTTAAATCCTAGGACAGCTAGCAGACCCTTAGTGACTGGGGAAGCTGATCCATCAAAGGTGTCCATGTTAATAGCTTTATTCTCAGTTATATTCGTGCTATCAGCCCTCTACTTCAACTTCCTCTGCTTCCTCCTCTCCTTCCCCATACTCTTAGCTGAGCTCTCATATCCCTTCGCGAAGAGGATACACTGCTTCCCCCACTTCCACTTAGGAGCTGTATTAGGCGCCTCTCCCCTTGCAGGATTCATAGCTATCTCGGACAGTCTCAAGGGCCTACCCTGGAGCTACTCCATATCCCTAGCCCTATGGGTGGCCGGCTTCGATATAATATACTCGATGCAAGATATTGATTTCGACAGGAAGTTCGGGATAAAATCCATTCCTTCATGCTTCGGGGAATCCTTCGCGCTTAACTCAGCCTCGGCATGCCATCTCCTCTCCTTCCTATCTTTGCTCCCCTCCGTGAGGGGTCCCTACTCCCTAGCCTCCCTCATGGCATTCGGTACTATCCTCCTGATCGAGAACGTTGAGGCCAGGAGGGGGAGGTATAAGGAGGCCTTCGACCTTAACATAATATCAGGTCTCATCCTGGGGCTCGGATTCATGATAGACCTCATCTAAGGAACCTGTCCTCAATATGCTTATCAGGGATTCCTCGGCCCATTTCTCCAGTTTCAAATCCTTTATCTTCCTAACTGTACTCTCCACATCGTATTCGATCCTCCCTAACTTTATCTCCTCCCCTATGAGGGCGAAGGAAGCTCTGGGATCGCGATCCCTCGGCTGCCCCACGGAGCCCGGGTTCAGGATGAGGCTACTGAGCTCCCTCATCATAGCCCTGTGCGTATGGCCCAGTAGCACTAGATCGTGATCCAGTTTCCTGGGGAAGGGGCTCATTGGGTCTAGATCGTAGAGCTCAGACTCGAGCTCCTCATCGCTCATATCGGGCATCACGTAACCGTATAAGTGATTCTTAGGAGAGGCGTGCACAGCATACACCCTCCTCCCATCTATCTCAAGCTCAATTTTCTCAGGGAGATCAGCTAGGAACTTCAGATCTTCCTTAGAGAGGAATCTCATAGTGATTCTCTCCCTAGTGTACTCGCTCAGGGGCCTCAGCTCCTCAGCGCACCTGCAACTTATACCGTGAGCTGCCGCTGCATCGTGGTTCCCCTTCAGCATTATCGCCCCGACTTCCTTGAGCAAGTCCAGGGTCTCAGCTGGCTGGGGACCGTAATCGACGGAATCCCCCAGGAATATCACGCTCTCATATCTCAAGCTCTCAAGGACGCGAGCTAGGGCATCGTAATTAGCGTGGGCGTCTGAGATAACGAGGTACCTCATAGCGGACATCAAAGCTCACCTCCTAAGTTCATTATGAGGAGCCCGGTCATTATTAAACACATCCCCACTATATGCCTGAGCTCCAGCCTCTCCCCCAGGAAAGCGGTGCAAAGCAGAGTGGCCGTCACTGGTATCAGTAGCGTGACCAGATTCGCATTCGTAGCTCCAGCCCTCTCCAGTATCCTGAAGAATATGAGGTAAGCTAGAGCCGTTGAGAAAACGCTTATACCTATTATAGAGACCCAGGCCCTCTGCGAGGGCATAACCAGCCATGGCCTCTCCAAAATCGCTAGTGGAATTGAGGTAGCTGCGGCAGTTGATAGCTGCCCGAAAGCTATGTCGAGAGGGGAGAGGCCCATGGAATAGAACCTCCTCCCGTAAACAGTGGCGTAAGAGTAGCATATGACAGCAGTTATTATAGCGAGCTCCCCTATCAAGCTGCCCTGCAAGTCCCAGGCCATAGCCAGGACACCCGAGAAACCTAGGGAAATTCCCATCATACTGAATTTATTTATCTTCTCATCATCTGTCAGGAAGTGAGCGAAGATAGATGTGAAGAAGGGTGAGGTGGAGTTTATTATAGAGGCAACGCTGCTGCTCACATACCTCTGCCCCCAGAGGATGAGAGCATACGGTATCGTGTTGTTAAGCACTCCCAGGATGAGGAGCTCCCTCCAGGGGAGGTCCTTTGGCCTCTTAGAAGCTAATATCCCTATGAGGAGGGAGGCTATTGTGAGGCGGGAGGCCGATATAGTGAGGGGTGGGAGTTCCTTGACCAGTATCCCCATGAATAGGAAGGAGGCCCCCCATAGAACTGAGAGGATTATGAGGAGGCCCCATTCCCCCGCTCCCATCCTATTCATGGGATCGCTTCCCCCCCTGATAGATAAGAGGGTGATGGGATGGAACTATCAAAATTCGCTTATATAACAGCTATAGGAACCCTGGCCGATTCCTTAATAAGTCTAATCAGCTTGATAACTGTCTCAAAACTCTCAACTGTCGCAATAGCTGCTACTGGTATCGTCTCGTACCTCTTCTTCCTGATAAACGCCGCTTCAATGGTATTCACGGGCGGGTTGATGGTCCTGATATCGCAAGCATTCGGGGCTAGGAAACTGGAGCTAGCTGAGGAAGCTTCAGCAGAGACCCTCTTCCTGGCGATAGCTTCCTCCCTAATAGCTCTGATCTCTATGCCAATGTGGCTCAAGCCCTATCTCGAATTTGTGTCGATGGGTAACTCCGATATAGTATCGGAATCCTACATTTACGCTTCTATGAGGCTCCTCTCCCTCCCGGCTATACTGATCAATTCCTCCCTCTCGGCCATCTACAGGGCTGGAGATGACGCTTACACCCCGACTATCTGCTCCTTAGTGAACGCATCCTCTGGGGCCATAATAATACCCTCTATGACACTAGGCCTCTTCGGGCTCCCCAGAATGGGGCTGCTCGGAGCTGGGCTCGGCTCATCTATCTCGATTTACCTCAGCGTCCTCGTATACGCAGTGAGACCCCCTCCCCTCAGGATAGGGATCGGGAGGCCCCGATCTCTAGCGGCTAAGGTTATATGGATAGGGCTGCCCACGGCAGCTGAGAGGATAGTGGCTAGCATCTCCCATAACGTTTACATAAATGCCGTTGCCAGGGGAGGGGCTCCTGCTCTAGCTGCTCACAACATAGGGATAACTGTGGAGAATGTGATAATACAGCCCAGCTTCGCGATAGGTATGACTGCCCTAGTCAAAGCGGGCCAGAACTTGAGGTCCGAGGATGAAGTGAATGAGGTCCTTAGGAGGAGCTTGAGGATCGGTGCATCCTGGATGGGCTTAGCTTCCCTGCTGCTGGTAGCCGCCTCTCCATTCGCGGGAAGGGCTTTCTCATCGGACCAAGACGTAGTCAAGCTGACCTCCATATATCTGATACTAGCTGCGATGAGCGAGATAGGGCTCGGGATAAGTCAGGCTTTCTTCGGAGCGATAAGGGGTATGGGGAGTGTCTGGATCCCCTTCCTGATAAGCAGCATCTCCCTGATATTCCTGAGGGCCTTACCGGCTCAGCTCCTCTCCATGAAGTACGGGGCTATAGGGGCTTGGATGACCCAGAACACTGATATGTACGGAAGGGTAATGATATCTTACGCCATCTGGAGGTCATCAGGGAGGAGGTTGATGAAGAGGGTAATCTGATCCCCGAAATTTTATAATATTCCGATGTAGCGGGCGTATGAGGAGGATCCCGGTACTGGAGAGCGGCGATATGAGGGTGGAATCCGAGGGAGAGGATATACCCGAGCACACGCATGAGGCCGATGAAGTGGTTTACGTGGAGAGGGGGAGCGCTGAGATAACTGTAGAGGGGAAAGCGTTCCACGTCGGTTAGGGTGAAGCTTTATTGATACCGAAGGGAGCTAAACACTGGGCTTCACTCAGAAATTGCACTCTAATAGCTTTTTACCACCCTTAAAATATCTTCTGAGGGTTCAGGAAGTGGAAGAACCACCTGACCATCTCCTTATCCTTCAGCCTCTCCAAGACCCTGGCTTCCACTTCGCTGACGTACTCATCAGTGAGCTTGGAGCTCAGGCTCACAGAGGAGTCTATGAGATCTATGGCCACAGGGAGCCCTGTGACATCGCTGAACAGATCTTCCCATACTTCTAAATCTATCGATGGGTGCTCGAGCTCGCACACCGGTGTTGAAGCATGAGCCTTGACTTGAGCCCTCCTCAATGATCTGAAATCATCCAAATCCAGACCGAGCTTCCTGAACGGCTCATAAGCCTTCTCCCTCGCTCTCTCCATCAGATCCTCTAGCATGCTCTTGCTGGCCAAGTAGGCGGCTTGAGTGTAGACGCTCACGTTCTCATCCCCTATCAACCTCTCGTACCTGAAGATAGTCCTGGGAGGCATTATAGCTGAAAGTATGAGCTTATCTATCACTGTTATGAGATCTTTAAGCTCCTCTATTGAGTTCAAGGCTATGAACCCTCCTATCGCCCTAGTGTGACTCCTCTTTATCACTCCAATGACCTTCTTACTCCTGCTCAGCACCCTGGTCATCTCATATACCTCCCTGAATATCTCCTCCTCCCTCTCCCCGAACAGCCCCTGCTTCCTCATCCTCAGGACGGGATAGACGAAACTGTAGAAACTTCCGTCTATGAATAGGAGATCGACATCATCCAATATCTCGAGAGCTATCTTCCTCTCAGCGTATACAGAGAGGAGATCGAAGAAATACTTGCTTACCTCCCCTGAAAGTGCTTGCTTCCTCTTGAACTGTCCGGCTATGTACTTCTCACTTATCCTCCTCTTCCCCTCTATTATGAGGGCCCCCGCAGCTATGAGGCCGTACCTAGCCCCCATCCTCTCGCTCAGCTTTGGGGATCGAGATCCGTCAACGGCCCCCACTCTAATGACCTTCCCCTCCCCCAGGGGCTCTATCAACCCTGAGATCAAGCTCTTAGCTGAATTCACGCTTTTCGCTAGCTTCTCTATGAGAGAGGAGATCTGAGAGGCCTCCTCCTCCGCCCTCTCGAGGAACTCAGCTAGGAGGGGGTGGGGTAAGCTGAGCCACTCGACTTCCATCAGCTCACCTCGAAAGTTATGAGAAGGGGGACTGGTGATGGGTTCATAGCTCCTGAGAAGTAAAATCTGCCCTCCTCGAGCGTCAAGAGGTAGTCAGGGGTTATTCCATATGGGCCAAGCCATTCCTTAGCTCCCCCCTCGCCAGCCGCATCCAAGGGGTGGAGCCTCCCGTAGAAATTCGTGTTCAAGTTCCTCCTTATCGCAGCGTTTATCCCTATCTCCCCAGCTATGCCCTGAGCTATGAGCGTTATGTTCAAGCGGTGCTTCCTCCCGAGGGCAGCTAAATTCTTTATCTCCTCAGTAGCCCTAAGCTGAATCCCCTCCGGCCTATATGGGCAGTACTGAGGGGCCTCATCTATTATCAGGGCTATATACATCCTCTGGCCCCTCACCATCCTCCTCTTGAGCTCCTCAGCTAAGCTCAGGAACAAGCTTAGCTTAGCCTCGTTCGAGAACCCGGACATGTCTATGACCGTTACCTGGCCCGAGTCTATTATCTCGCTGACCCCGATCTCCCCCATGAAGGGCGATAGATCCTCAGGCCTTATCCTCCTGAATACCCTCTGAAAAGCCCTCTCAGCGGATCTCCTCCAATCTTCCCTGCTTATTTTCCTCAAGCTCTCCTGAACGAATTTCTTGAGCTCCTCATATAGTTCAGATTCACTCCTCCCCCTAACGAATTCAGCCCATCCCTGAAGGAACTCCTCGAAAGCGCTCCTTATAGCTTCATTCCTGTAGAAGCCCTCAGTTATCCCGCTTATGTAATCTAGGATTGAGGATTCATCAGAAGCTATCTCCCTCATGCTGATGCCCCCGAAGTGAGGGGCGTAATCCTCGCCGCTCCAATCTAAGACTATAGCCCTGTAACCGTTCTGGACGTAGAAAGGTATAAGGACGTGCCTAGTGAAGTAGGACTTCCCGCTGCCAGTCGACCCGAAGACCCCGACGTGATATGGGATGTAGAAAGCATCGGCAGGAACGAGCCAATCCTTCCCCTCCACATGAGCCCTCATCCAGCTCAATTTCTTCGCAGATTTTGCTATGAAGAGCTCAAGAGGGTTCTCATCATCGAATATATAGACAGGGGAGCCGGGGGCTATTATCTTCCTGTTCCCCCTCACCTTCCCATCGACCACTTCCCCTATTATTATGATATCGAATGAATAGACTTCTTTAGCTGCTGAAGGCTCCCCCCCATGCCTCAAATACGCCACTTCAGGCCTGTAGCTCGATCTACTCAGGAACTCATTCCTGCCGAGCCCTCTCCTCAGTATCCCGAGGACATCGCTCTCCCCGTTCTTTATCAGGACTAAGCTCTCGGCCCTCACTTCCCTCTCCAAGCCCTTCAGTAAGATGACGGAGGCCGAGGTATCTGAGGACCCGTCTGCCACTCTCCCTATCAGCTTCATCATGCCAAATCGAAACGCAAGTTTTTTAAAGAGTTTCCCATGCCCGATGACTTATGAGGGGCCTCATAACATTCTTGTTAGTGTCCTTCTGCTCAGCTTCCCTCCTGGACTTAGCGTTCTACTCATACTCCCAGGGGTTGAATCAGCTCTTCCTCAGCCTTCTCTTAACGCTCTGGGGATTTTTGAGGATGTATACACCGACTTTGGGGGCGATAATAGCTCTAATAGTATCCAGGGAGAATTTGAGAGCTATAGAGAGCTACATAAACTTCAGTTGGAGGTCCCTCAAGTACTTCCTGCTCGCCCCTCTGTACGCTTACTTCAGCTCAGCTACATTCCTCCTGCTAGCTCATGCGATGGGCCTTCTAGATATAGATGGCCTCTTGCAGCTTATATCCAGCAGCTCCGGGGTTACGAGGGAACTCGCTAGCGTGATATTGATGATGCAAGTGATAATAGCATACCCAGCGGCCCTGACGATAAACTCTATCGCAGCCTTAGGGGAGGAGATAGGGTGGAGGGGCTACTTATTCAGGCAGCTGGGTGGTAATTTCGGGTTGAAGAGCATCTTATTAGTCGGTACTATCTGGGGCCTCTGGCACTCAACAGCAATAGCCATTCTTGGCCATAATTACCCGCTCCTCAGGGCCTCGGGAATACCCCTCTTCATCCTCTTCTGCATCTCATCGAGCATAGCGATGCTGAAGCTCACGGAGGCTAGTGGAAGCATCCTCCCATCCGTATCCCTGCATGGGGGCTTGAATGCCCTCTGGGGGTTAGCTGCTTACTCCACTAAGTTCAGAGGAGTTGAGAATGAGTTATACGGGGGCCTAGGTGTTCTGGGAATAATATCTCTCTTCATAGCTTCAGTTTCAACTGTAGTGATACTGAAGAAGTATGAAGCTCGTGCGAAGGCTGAGGAGAAGCTTGAGAGCTAGCTATCCATTTCGAGGCTAAACTTCCCATTGATGAGTTCACCCTCTCCCAAACGTATTTCCCCCAATCTCGGGAGGGCATCCCCGCTAATATCTTGGATGCTGTTCGAAAATGGCCCTTTCGGATTCCCTGTAAGATATAATGGATCTTATTATAGGGAGTGCGAAAGTGCCGAAAATTTAATATATAATGCTTTATCTAACGGGGGGTAATCTTGGAGAGGCTCGATGATATAGACCTAGCTATCCTGAGGATCCTCCAGGGGGACTGCAAGAAGAATATAGCTGAGATATCAGAGGCCCTGAATATACCTAAGTCGACAGTTCATTACAGGATATCCAGGCTGGAGAAGATGGGTTTCATAGAGGGATGCTACGCTAAGCTCAATCCTGAGAAATTGGGGAAGAATTTCATTGGAGTGACATTAGTGAGGGCTAAATACAGCCCGGGTTATCACGAGATAGTCGGTGAGAAGCTCTCAAAGATACCCGGAGTCATGGCAGTTTACTTCGTCTTCGGGGATACTGATTTCGTAGTGATATCCAGGGCCGCGAATAGGGATGAGCTCATGGGCATAGTGGAGCAGATGATGAAGATAGAGGAGATAGAGAGGACCTCAACGATGGTAGTAGCGAAAGTTATAAAAGAGGATATGAAGATTCAGATATAAAAATTACCTGAGGATCACTTCCACCTCAGGTATCTCCTTCCAGTCTTCATCCTTCCATCTCCCCTTTATCACGACTTTCTTCAGGTAGATGTCCATCACTATATCCAGCTCCTGGGATGAGTTCCCAGGGATCTTTCTGCTCACCTTCTGAATGGTTCCCTGAGGCCCGGCCACCTCTAACTCGACTAAGATCTCTCTATCGCAGGAATTCCTTATCCTCAGAGGGATGTGCTCTTGATCGACTGTATCTAACCACGGGCTCCCGACTGAGAGCTCTACGCACATTCAGAACCACCTCACTATCCCTACCTTCCTATCGGTGAAGAAGTCCACTGTATCCATCTGCGGGTGGTGGCTCCCCACACCTGCTAACCTCTTGCCCCCGAACGGGAACCAACCGACTGGTGCTGCTATCCCTATGTTTATCCCCACGTTACCCACGTAAACGTTGTGCAGGAACTCCCTAGCATACTTCCCGCTCCTAGTGAATATGGAGGCGGAATGATGGTACTTATTCTCATTTATCCATTCTATAGCTTGATCCAGGCTATCAGCTCTCAATAAGTTGGCTACTGGCCCGAATATCTCCTCCCTAGCTACCTTCATATCTGGAGTCACGCCCTCTAGCACCGTTGGACCGAGGTAGAAGCCATCAGGATATTCCTCAACTCTCACTCCCCTCCCATCTAAAACAAGCTTAGCTCCTTCCTTCAATCCCTCCTCTATCATCTTAATCACATTATCCCTGTACTTCTTGCTGGCCATCGGACCCATCTCACTCCTCTCATCGAGCCCATATCCTATCCTTATCTCCTTAGCTAGGTTCAGGAATTGCTCCTTGAACTTATCATAGATATCTCCCACTAACACTATGTTCTGAATGGCTAGGCACCTCTGCCCAGTATTTCCGAACTTGGAGTCCCTCAGAGTATGGACAGTCCTCTCGAGATCGGCATCCGGCATCACTACAGCGTAGTTAGCTGCGCTCCCCCCTCCCAAGAACCTCTTCCCCCTGGAAGCTGAGAGCTCGTAGAGGCGGAGGGCAGCGTTACTGGTCCCCACGAATGCGGTGCCCTCGACCAAGGGATGTGTCACTAAATGCTCCCCCACCTTATGATCGCAGTATATTACGTTGAGGACTCCCGGCGGTAGCTCGCTGGCCAGGGCCTCCATGACGAGCACCATAGGTACGGGAGTGGTGCTGCTGACCTTCACCACTAGAGTATCTCCCAGGGCTAGGGCGTAAGGTATGAACCAGAAGGGTATCATAACTGGGAAGTTGTAAGGGCTGACTATAGCGAAGACACCCAGGGGCTCCCTTATGAGCACTTCATCCACTCCCTTAGCGATCTCCTGTTGATACTCGCCCTTCGCTAAAGTGTAAGCGACTGATATAGCTGCCTCAATGTTCTCTATAGATCTCCTCAAATCACCTCTAGATTCCCTTATGACTTTGCCGTGGTTCTGAGTGTTAGCTCTAGCTATTATCTCCTTCCTCTCCTCCATCAAGTACTTCATCTTGAATATGTACTGCAGCCTGTCCGGGACCGGGAGCTTGCTCCAGGATTTGAACGCCTCGTAAGCAGCTTCGACAGCTTCATCTACCTCAGCTTCAGTCGCCATAGGTACTTTAGCTATCACCTTGCCCAATCCGGGATCGTAGACCTCTGCATACTCTCTGCTCGATGACTCGACCCACTTCCCGTTTATGAAGAGCTTCAATACCCCGTAATCAGATCTGGGCGGCTCCAATATCATGATACCACCTCCCTCATCGATTCCTCCAATATATCGAGGCCCCTCATCAAAATATCCTCCTCTATCGTCAGGGGAGGATGGAGCCTTATCACGTTCAAATAGACCCCCGCCCTCAGGAGGAGCAAGCCCTTCTCCCTCGCCTTATTTATCACTCTCATCGTCTCATCAGCCGCTGGCTCCTTACTCCTCCTGTCCCTGACTAACTCGATAGCTTGCATGGCCCCCAACCCTCTGACGTCCCCTATCAACTCGTACTTCTCACGCATCTCCTCTAGCCTCTTCCTCATGATATCCCCAAGCTTCGCGGCTCTCTCCGGTATCTCATCCCTCTGCATTATCTCTATCACTTTTATAGCGACTGAGCAGGCCACTGGATTGCCGCCATAAGTACCTCCGAAGCTCCCGGGGCTCGTATTCTCCATTACCTCCCTCTTCCCTATAACAGCGGATAGGGGGAGGCCGTTGGCTATCGCTTTAGCTGTAACGAGTATATCAGGCTCTATACCGAAGTGCTCTACTGCCCACATCTTCCCGGTCCTTCCCCATCCAGCTTGGACTTCATCGTCTATCAGCAGGATTGAGTTCGCCTCCAGGAAGGATTTGAGCTCCCTAACGTAATCCCTCGGAGCCACTACGAAGCCTCCCTCTCCCTGAACCATCTCGATAATGAAAGCCGCTACCCTCTCCGGAGGGACTCTAGTGTGCGAGAACCAGTTCTTCACGTAATCCAAGCAAGCCAGCCCGCAAGAAGGATACTCCTGCTTGAAGGGGCATCTGTAACAGTAAGGATAGGGGATGAGCTCCACTCCTGGGATCAATGGATCGAATCCCGTCTTGTAAGGCTTATACTTCCCCGTAGATGCTAGGGCGTAACCATAAGTGCCCCTGCCGTGGAAGGAGTTCTCATAGGCCACTACATAAGGCCTCCCAGTCACTTGCCTCGCTACCTTTATCGCGTTCTCTATGGCCTCCGATCCGCTATTCTGAAGCAATACCATCTTCTCAGAGCTCCCGGGAGCTATCTTAGCCAGCCTTTCAGCTAGCTCGACGTAAGGCTTGTAATTGACGACCATGAAGCACATGTGCCATAACTTCTTGAGCTGCTCCTCTGCCGCCTTTATGAGCTCTGGATTGGCATGCCCCAAGTTAGTTACTCCTATCCCGCTCGTGAAATCTATGTATTCCTTCCCGTTGACATCGTATAGCTTCGCATTAACTCCCCTCTCTATAGTCACGGGATGGTAGAGGGCGACCCCCTTCATAACGTACTTGCTCCTCGCATCCAAGGGGTCCAT
>JAJHQZ010000016.1 GCA_020833055.1 Candidatus Korarchaeum sp.
CCTGAAGGTAGAGGATTCTGGAAAGTAGCTGTCATATATATTGGGACCTCGATAGGCGAGAAATCTGACATAGTAGGGGCGAGAATCACCGATTTAAAAGTTTAAATAATAAATGATTCCAATAGGAATATGCTGAGAGATCTGAGTTCCATCGGGAAGGAAAGGAAATTGCTCGGGATAAGCCAGAGGGAGCTAGCGAAAATGGCCGGAGTGAGCCAATCCCTCATTTCGAAGGTGGAGAATGGTCAGATGGTCCCGAATTACGATGTAGCTTTGAGGATAATCAGAGCTCTGGAACTCGTGAGGGAAAAGAAAGGACTCTCTAGAGCTAGGGAGATAATGAGTTCCCCTGTCATAAGCGTCTCCCCCAAGGATAGCTTGAGGAAAGCGATATCTCTCATGGAGGAGCACGGTATATCTCAACTTCCGGTGATTTCGAATGGGAAGGTTGTAGGTTCATTGACGGAGGAAGCGATAATAAACAGGATAGGCTCTATATCGATGGAGACGCTAGTGGAGGAAGTCATGGGGAGCCCTTTTCCAATATTCCCCCCGGATACTTCTGTCGCACTGATAAAGGAGGCGCTCCTCTACTACCAAGCGGTCCTGATACAAGAGAATGGAAGTATAGTGGGGATAATCACGAAGTCCGATCTCGTGAGGAACTTGGAGAGGATCTGATGATCAAGTATATGATTATAGCTTCAGCTATTGAGAAGGCAATATCGAAAGCGGGGTATTTCGAGATCCATCTAGTTACGAAACCCTCAACGAATGCTGCGTAGAGGAGGAGGATAAATGAGAGAATTATGAGGTCAACGGACTCCATAGCAGCTTCCCTAGCCCGGGGCCACTTCTTACTATCTAACATATGCTTGGAGATCCTGATGCCCACTGCAGTAGAGATGAATATTGAAGAGAGCTCCGGCACACCATGGGGGAGTATGAGGAGTAAGGCCTCAACGGGGTCTCTCGAGATCGACAGGACGAACCCGACTAAGAAGCCGTTTACCGTTAGGGTGAGGAAAGGCATGAAGAGCAAGGGAGCTAAGCCGAGGGTGGCTAGGACTACCCTGAGGTTGTTCAGGAATATCACGATAGATATCGTCAGAGGGCTCTCCTCACTCGGTATCACATCCTTCCCGAATATCTCCTTGATCAAGCTCTCCATCCACTCAGGCTTCAGATAGTAAGCCAGGATGGATGAGATCAGGAAGATAGCTACAGATAGCAGGAAGTAAGGGGACGACCTCTTGAAACTACTCCCCCAGGAGAATCTAATCTTACCGCTTTTCTCAGCTTTTTTGTAAAGTGCCCTTATTATCCTAGCCCTGTTCCTCAATATCTCACTGCATTCCCCTGAGCAGAGCTCCGATGCCCTCTCATATACCCTAGCGATGCCCTCAGCTCCCAATGTCTTGAGCTGCAGAGAGGGGTTCGATATGAAGTACGCTACTCTATCTATCAGCTCCTCCCTCTCCCCCAGGATCTCAGCTACATACTCCCTCATTTCAGCCCTGGGGATCCCCTGAGGCTTAATCTCCGTATCCCCAAGCTCAAGGGCCACAGCCTTAACTATGCTCTCCCCTATCTCTCTCCTCAGTCCAGATCCGGGGAGAGGGATCTCTATCCTGACGAATTTCTTTGAGACAACAGCTGTATTAGCTAGCAGATCCCCGATCCTCCTCCCTCCCTTGATCAAGAACAGAGGTAAGTAGAGAGCTAAGATGTCCGCTAGCCTGAAAGAGTTCCTTAGGAAAGATTCCCTCAGGGAGAGGTTGCACATCCCATTCAAGGATATCACTTTGAGATCGAGGGCTCTCTTCCCTATCGTCGTGGAGAAGATGCCCTCTAGCAGTGTGAAGTACAGAATGAAAGTTAAAGTAGCGATCGATGATGTTATTACGATGTTCATCAAGCTCTGCTGCAAGAGCAAAAGGACAATTAATGGCATCTGAATTATAGTTATCACAATTAAATCTATCAAATGGGCCAAGAATCTCTCAGTATTCTCAGATGGTCTCAGGGAAGCGAGAGGATCCTCATACATATGGGAGGGCATCATGCCACTTCACCATCCATCACCGGAAAGATAAAAAAGGGTATTGGCTCATTGATCGTATGAGCGTAAAGGTATCCGTATACTATACCCCGGAATGCCCGGCTGATGAGTTCCTCAAGGAATTGAGGGAGACGCTAACAGAGGCCGGCGTATCCTATGAGATAGAGGAGATAGTCTTAGTGAGCGATGATGAAGCTGTGGAGCATAAAGTCCTCGGGGTACCGACTGTGAGGATAAACGGTGCGGATGTGGATCCTAACTTCGAGGATAAAGGGATTTACAGAGCTGCTTGCACGAGGTTGTATAAGTGGAAAGGTAATGTCTACAGCTTTCCCCCGAAGGAGATGATATTGGAGGCCCTGAGGAGATTGGGAGTCCGGAAATGATTCCTGAATTGGAGGAGGAGATATGCGAATTCTTGAAATCTGAGAAGCTCATCAAGATATTTGAGTATCTGAAGGGAGATCCTAGGATAAGGGGTCTCCTAGAGATGTCAAATATAGTCCTCGTTCACAGGCTCAAGTACAACGATCACGGTATGATGCACGCTATGATAACCACTAGGAACTCCCTGAAGATCCTGGATATACTATCGGGGGAAGTAGTTAATGAGGATTGGCGTGATCTCGAAGACTCTAAACTCATAGTAATGACAGCTAGCTTCCTACATGACATAGGGAACTCTATTATGAGGGAAGAGCATGAGATACTCAGCGTTATCCTCGCTAAACCCTTCGTAGAAGAGATACTCTCCTATTTTTACGATGACAGTTCGAAGGCCGTTAAAATAGGCAGTATGATATACGAAGCCATAATGTGTCACATGGGGAGGTTCGAGCCCACGAGCGTAGAAGCTGGTATAGTGGCTACAGCCGATGGGTGCGATATGGAGAAGGAGAGAGCTAGGCTCCCCTTCCAATTGGGCCGTCATGATATCCATAAGTTCTCGGCTTTAGCTGTAGAGAGGGTCGATATAGGGAGGGGTGAGGAGAAGCCCCTGAGGATAACCGTAGGGATGAAGGACCCCAGCGGGACCTTCCAGATAGAGGAGATCCTACTGAAGAAGATAAAGGGGACGAAGTTCGAGAGGTTCGTGGAGGTGTACGCTGATATAGCGGGCTCCGAGAGGATAAGGTTCATCTAAGGGCCCTCATCCCCCGCTTCTCTAAGCAGTCTCTCAGCTACCTTGAGCAAGAAAGCCGCAGAAGCTATAATAGAGTTGAGTTGAGATCCCTCTAAGCAGAACTTGAATGATCCCTCTATCCTATCAGCCATCTCCAGGAAGAAATCAGGATACCCTCTAGTCGCTGAGTACTCAGCTAAGCTTATCGAACAATCCCATTCAGGGGCTATGAGCTTCATCGTGCGTATAGATATTTCCCTGATGATACTCAATGCCCTCCCCTCATCGTGAGCTGCTAGCTTTTTAGCTTCCTCTAATTCCCTCCTCAAGGAACTTATCACCAGTATCCCCTGCCCCTCCTCGGCCTCCTCCTGGGGATCGGCCTCTCATATAGATAACTGTTCAAGAACCCGGAAGCGATGAGAGTTATCGCCAGGAGGAGAGCTAGATATTTCCCAATACCCTCCCCCCATCTCACATAACTCTGCCCCGCATCCGATTGGAACATGAGGAAAGCGGACCTAGGAGCCTCTAAAGCGAGGAAGGAGAACTCGTAGAAGAGGAAGGAGAGGAAAATGAGTGTTGCAGCTATGAAATAAGCCCTTGAGGACTTACTGAATATCGCGTAAATTGTGGAGAGGAGGGATAGAGAGATGAAGAGAGTGCACAACATTAAGAAGAATTTAGAGATGCCTATCCTGTAAGATACACCTGGAGGGATCCTTCTCTCCTCAGATAACCACTTAAATATATCTAGGGATAATGAGAGAGAGGACTTATTTCCCGAGGACCATACGAAGGTTATGGGATTACCATTGTACTTGAAATAACCGCCGACATTAGGTAAGTAACAATCCATCCACCACCAAGTCGATGTGAGCGTTAAGAGGAACAGGATGAGGGAGATGACCCCGAGCCAGTTCATCGCTACGCACCGGTATCTTGATGCATGAGAGCGTAAAAAAGTTCCTCCTCCAATGTCTGAGCTGTAGATCCAGGGAGCGAGTTATAGTCGACAGCTTCCGAGATACCTAATTCTACAATTCTAGGCCTCTTAAAATACAGGCCTCCTTACATCATTAAAAAAGAAGGGAGATAGTTAAGTAATATGCTCACACTAGAATCCCTTAAGCTGGACATGGGGAAAGTCAAGGAGATAATATCCGGATTCATCAGGGGAATGGTAGCGGGGTCAAGAGCGGGAGGCATCGTCCTGGGGATAAGCGGGGGTGTGGATTCAGCAGTACTTACTAAGCTCTGTGTCGATGCTCTGGGTAGCGAGAGAGTATTCGGACTGATACTCCCGGATACTAGGGTGACTCCAGAGGAGGATATTAAGGACGCTATAGATCTAGCGGAATCTCTCAAAATAAAATACTGGAGAAGGGATATAGATGATATCATAGATTCCTATAAAAGATCCGAATTTTACATACATGATCATAAGCTAGCCCTCGGGAACTTGAGGGCTAGAGTGAGGATGTCCCTCCTGTACTACGTAGCCAATTCGAGGAACTTGTTAGTCGCTGGGAGCGGTGACAGGAGCGAGATCCTCATAGGATACTTCACTAAATACGGGGATGGGGGAGCTGATCTCCTGCCCATAGGGGACCTATACAAGACGCAAGTCAGGTGGATGGCAGAGTGGTTAGGTTTACCAGAGCGTATAGTTAAGAAACCGAGCAGCCCGAGGCTTTGGGAGGGCCATATGGCTGAAGAAGAATTAGGAATACCTTATGAAAGGATAGATCTTATTCTTCATGGCTTATTTGATCTTAGGATGGATATAGATACCCTCAGGGAGGAGTTCGGATCTGATGTAGATAGAGTGATGGAGATGCACTCTAAGAGCGCTCACAAGAGGACCATGCCACCGATAGCCAGGGTAAGAATTTGAGGCTCGAGGATTTAGCTGAGGAAATAATGAGATGTGAGAAGTGCCCCCTTCACTTAAATAGAAAGAGGGCAGTCCCCGGGGAGGGAAATCCAAATTCTAGGATAATGTTCGTTGGAGAAGCTCCGGGAAGGAACGAGGATGAGATGGGGAGGCCCTTCGTTGGGGCTGCGGGTAAGCTGCTGGAGGAGTTACTGAGCTCGATAGGTCTCAGGAGGCATGATGTATTCATAACGAACGTCGTGAAATGCAGACCCCCAAATAATAGAGATCCAAGGCCCGAGGAGATAGAGGCATGCCTCCCCTATCTCAAAGCTCAGATCGAGTTGATAGATCCCGAGATACTAGTTCCACTGGGGAGGCACAGCGTGGGGGTCCTCTTGGGGAGGATAGGGGAGATCTCCATAATGAGAGTTAGAGGCAGGGTATACGAGGTCGAAGTATTCGGGGCCCTCCGGAAAGTACTGCCCACTCTCCATCCAGCGGCCGCTCTCTACAACCCGAGGCTGAAGCCCCTCATAAGGGAGGACTTCGAGAAACTGAGATCTTTGATCTCGAGCGGGCTGGAGGGATGGCTATGAGGAACCCTCGGAATCCCTTCCTCTACTTTATTGAATGATCGACGCATGAAATCATGGATCGCTCAAGTTTCATCCTTTGCATTCATTTCAGCAGTAATGGATTTATTAAGTGAGCGATCTCAGATTTTCATGCTAGAGGAAATAATATCTAAGATATCGGAGGGGAGGATCAAGAGAGTTGAGCTCGAGTACGTAGACTTACTCGGTTACCTGAGGAGCTGCTTATTATCAGCTGAGAAGTTCCTGGAATCTAGAACAGGATCCTTCGATGCTAGTAGTGTCAAGATATCGAGCATAAGCGATAGCGATGCCCTCCTAATACCGGATCCTTACACATCGATAGTGATAGGGGAGGACTGCAGGATGCTCTGCGAGATATGGGAGGGGATGGGGAGCAGGAGGTCGTCTAAAGATCCGAGATTCATCGCGAGGAGGGCCGAGGAATTCCTAATCTCACAGGGGTATAGAGGTCACTTAGGGGTCGAGATGGAATTCTTCGTCCTGGATGATGACTTGAAACCTATCTCGAATAGATGGAACGGTAGGAAGAATTACATGATCTCGCCACCCCTCGATCCCCTCAGGGATTTTGAGATAGAGGCAATGGAGAGGCTGTCCAGAGCTCAGCTCAAGCCGGAGGTTATTCATCATGAGGTCTCGACAGGCCAGCTCGAAGTATCATTAGCTGCGGATAGCTTGATGAGGGCAGCTGACTCCACAATAAGGGCTAAGAGGGAGATAAGGGAAGTAGCTAAGGAAATGGGTCTAATAGCGACATTCATGCCTAAGCCTGTCCCTGGGATGAATGGGAGCGGTATGCACTTTCACATGAGCTTATGGGATGATAAGGGGAACTTATTCTACGATCCGAATGATGGATACGCTGAGTTGAGTCAATTAGCTAGGTACTTCATAGGGGGCATCATAGAGCATATAGGCTCTCTCACAGCTATAGTCGCGCCCACTGTGAACAGTTACAGGAGGCTCTTACCCGGATTCGAGGCCCCTGTTTACGCGAGTTGGGGAAGGGGGAATAGGAGCGCTGCCATAAGGATTCCAGTTTACAAGAGAGGATCACCGATGTCGAAGAGGATAGAGTTCAGGGTACCGGATCCCAGCTGCAATCCTTACTTGGCCTTCTCAGCTACTTTCATGGCTGGTATAGACGGGATAAGGAGGAAGATAGATCCAGGGGATCCGACTGACTTCAATGTCTATGAGAGAAATGAGGGATTAAAAAGACTTCCTAGGAGTTTAAATGAGGCTCTTGATGAATTAGAAAGCGATAATTCCTACCTGAAACCTGTATTCGAGAGCGATACGCTGGAAAGTTACTTGGAGATGAAGAGGAGGGAAGTCATGGAACTTAGCCAGTGGCCGAGTGATGCTGAGTACGAGAGCTACCTCTCAGTATGATTCGACTATCATCTAAATACTTTAAGGCGGATCGGAGTTCCTCATGCATCAAACTTATAAGTCCCTCCAGCTCGGCATATCGATGATGCCCAAGAGCTTACATATCTCCCTCTTGATATCCCTGCTGACCTTGAGCCTCATCCCGGTCTCCGCGGTCGATTTCGACATAAGCATATCGCCGACTTACGCTAAGATAAGAGCTGGAGAGACAGCTAGCTTCACAGTGAGACTGATAAAGCTTAATCCGGCTTTCTCAAATGATGTATACCTCACGGTCTTCTATGAGCCTCCGTATAGTTCTGTCAGCTTTCTCGACAATCCTCTCAAGCCAGGAGTCGTCGAGACAACGATAATGAATGTGATAACTTCTGAGAAGACTCCTCCAGGGACCTACACTATAACTGTTAGGGGAAGGGATACGACAGGAGCATCAGTTTACGAGGAAGTGACACTAGAAGTCCTACCACCGGAGCCCCAGTTCATCTTATCTATATCCCCATCCAGACTATCCGTTTACAGAGGCGAGAGGGCTAACTTCACAGTTTACGCAACTCCGACATATGGATTCGTGGGCCCGATATACCTGAAGCTGATATGCCCCCTCTGCACATCCTATGTATTCACCCCCAATCCCATGTGCCCCACATGTCCTCCCTCATACTGTCCAGCGCTGCCCTGCGCTTACTACTCCTCGACGCTCTCCATAGATACTTCCGGCATGGCCCCAGGGGATTACAGCGTAGTAGTCGAGGGGTGCAGCGGAAGCTCATGCTACAGAGCTTATGCGACTCTAACTGTCTTAGAGGCTCCCAGGCCTGAGAACATAAATTTAATAGTTTATCCACTGACTCTAGTCGTGAAACCAGGGGATAACGTCAAGGTAGATGTGACGATAAGCATCCCAGGTGGCAAGAGCCCGGATCCCCTAACGCTCAGGGTCTACGCACCACAGGGCTGGTACTTGAGTTACTACCCGACGAAGTTCTACGAGACTTCCACAGTCCAGTTGTGGATCTCAGTACCCAAGGGCACGCTACAGGGGACCTATAACATAGGGATCGAGTTATACAAAGGGGAGACACTCTTGAAGAGCAGGAGCGTTGTAGTAATTGTGAAGGGAATTGAACAAGCTAAAATATCGGTATTTGTCGCTCCTTACGAAGTAATACTGACGAGAGAATATCCTAAGGCCCAGATAGCTGTATTAGTCACTTACAGTGGGGAGATAGAGGATGTCACTCTCTCCCTACTCGGACTGCCCACTGGGATAAGCTATTCCATACCACCGAAGCTCAAACCGGGACAATTGGGGGTAATAAACTTGACATTGACTGATGCTAAGGAAGGGAATTATTCAGCATCTCTCGTCGCGACTATAGATGGGTTATCGGCATCTACTAATTTCAGGGTGATCGTCAAGGGTGTTCAAGCTGAGGCTAAGACGACTACGCTCACCGAATCTACTACTTTAACTGAAACGAAGAGAGAGACCGTTACTTTGACAGTTGAGAGGGGTCTCGCAGCTACGGACTATCTGCTGATAGCTATAGCTTTCCTCCTGCTGGTCCTCATATTAGCATTACTGCTCAGGAGAGGCGCCGGAGGTGTTGCTCAGGCTCCCGGAAGCACTCAAGCGTGATACCCGGATGCTCAAGCTCGAGGATATCAGGAAATTAATAAACTCTATTTTAGAGAGTGAAGTCCTGAGCAGAGGGATGAGATTCAGACTACCTGCCCCCGTAGCAGTAGGAGGAGCGGAAGATCCCCTCTGGACTGAGATAAAGCTCTTGCATCCTTGGATGAAGACGCCTCAGGAGCTCTTGAGTGGGGCGAGGAGTGTCGTGGTGTTCGCCCTCCCAATAAGTGATGAAGCGATAAGAAGTAATATCAGCGGGGATGAGCCGTCTTTCGAATGGTTAAGAGATTACGTTGCTGCTAATGAGATTCTATGGAATGCCTCTTGTAAATTAGCGGATTATCTTAAGAATTTAGGTTACAAGAGTTTACCTCTAAGACCGACGCACGACTTCGATAATGTAGAACTTAGATCGAGTTGGAGCCACAGGCACGCAGGTTACGTCTGCGGCTTGGGGACCTTCGGCTTGAACAACTTACTCATAACTGAGAGGGGCTGTGCTGTTAGAATATGCACAGTCATAACTGAGGCCCTTATAGAGAGATCGGAGAGGCCCAGGCATGAGTACTGCTTAGCTAAGCTCGGTTACAGTTGCGATGCTTGCTTGAGGAGATGCCCTATAGGGGCTTTAAACGATTGGAAGTCGATGAAGGGGAAATGTTATGAGAGATTACTCTCTTTCTCTGAAAAATGGCCAATTCTAGGGGAAGCTGATGCTTGCGGCAAGTGCTCCGTCGGTATCCCGTGCGCTACCCAGATCCCGAGGTTGTACGAAAATCGTAATAGAAAGATCGCTATGATTTAGATTGGTTCGATCTTCGTATATTTTTCGCATCTGCTGAACGAAATGCTTATATATAATTCCTAATCCCGTATCCCAAAACTATCGAATCGATTCACGTTATACGTCTATGTAACATCGATCTCTTGAACTGTGAGGGGGATGAGAATTGAGATGGTACGAGTGGTTCTTCCCCGAGCTGGATATACCTAGGTTAGCTAGGAGGCTCCCCTCACATGACCTAGTGATAACAGATACTACTCTGAGGGACGGTCAGCAGGGGAGCAGGCCATTCAGCAAGGATGAGTGCATCAAGATATACTCTATCCTATCAGAGCTAGACAGTGGGAGCGGGGTCATAAGGGATATAGAACTATTTCCATACACACCGAAGGATAGGGAAGTAATAAAGGTCCTCAGGGATTTCGGGACTACGCCAAATCCTATAGGGTGGGTCAGGGCGAGAATTGAGGATCTGAAGCTCGTGAAGGAGTGCGGCCTAGATACTACGGTGCTCCTCACTTCAGTCTCCGATTACCATATCCACTACAAGCTAAAGATGAGCAGGACTGAAGCCAGGGAGAAGTTCTTATCAGCGATAAGGGAGGGCTTGAGGATGGGATTGAGGCTCAAGGTAGCTATGGAGGACATAACTAGATCAGATATTTACGGCTTCGTCCTCCCATTCATAGAGGAAATCTTGAGGATCTCGGAGAGGGAAGGAGGGGAGGTGAGCTTCAAGATCTCGGATACCTTGGGCCTAGCCCTCCCCTTTCCGGAATCTCCCCTTCCTAGAGGGGTTCCCAGGCTCATAAGAGTTCTTATAGAGGAGATGGGATTGAGAAGCGAGCAGATCGAGTTCCATGGTCACAACGATTTTCACCTAGTTGTAGCGAACCATCTGGCTGCTTGGCTCTACGGTGCCTCTATATCGAACTGCACGCTCATGGGCATAGGGGAGAGAGCGGGCAACTGCCCTCTCGAAGCTATAGCTATAATGCACTCACAACTATCAGGAGAGAGGAAGCTCAATCTCAAGGCATTGAGTAAAATAATAGATGTATTCAGTGAGATGGGATTCAGGATACCGGAATTCTATCCCATACTCGGGGAAAATGCGTTCAAAACTAAAGCGGGGATTCATATAGATGGTTTGCTGAAGAATCCAGCTATATACCTTCCGTTCGATCCAGCTATCATCGGGAGGCCCTATTCGATTGAGATCTCACCCTACTCCGGGAGGTCTGGGATAATCTACTGGCTGGCGAGGAAGCTCAATATCGAGGAATGGGAGAGCCTGAAGGAGGATCCCAGAGTGGAGCTAGCCTATAGGGAGATGCTCAAGATCTTCGAAGAAGGGAGGACTGAGCCATTGAGTGAAGAGGAAGCTCTCTCCCTCCTCAAGAAGTACTTCCCGGAGCTCTCTGAGGTGAGTGAGTTATGCCGATGACTATGTCCGAGAAGGTATTATCGAAGAAGGCTGGCAGGAGAGCATATCCCGGGGAGCATATAGTCGCGGACGTCGATCTAGTTTACGCCCATGACGGGACGGCGCCTTTAACTATAGAGATGATCGAGGAGCTAGGGCTGAGGGAACTGAGGAGCAGAGCTATATTCGCGATAGACCATGCATCTCCGCCCCCCAATGTGGATGCTGCCGCTAATCACAGGAGGATGAGGGACTTCTCCTCCAGATGGGGCGTGAGGATCTTCGATGTAGGGGAGGGGATCTGTCATCAAGTGATCCCGGAGAGGGGATTAGTTAAGCCCTGGGATCTAGTCATAGGGGCGGATAGTCATACAGTGACTCTAGGAGCCCTAGGAGCTTTCGCTACCGGAGTGGGAAGTACAGACGCTGCTATAGCGATGCTAACTGGGAAGATCTGGCTCAAAGTACCTGAGAGTATCGCAGTTAAGGTAGATGGCACTCTGAAGAACTATGTCACAGCGAAGGATGTGATCCTAGAGGTCATAGGGAAGCTGGGTAGCGATGGAGCGAATTACAAAGCTGTTGAATTCTTGGGATCTGCAGTGGAGGCTATGAGCCTCGACTCCAAGATGGTCCTAACTAATATGAGCGCCGAGATGGGAGCTAAGGTAGCTATGATACCGACGGATGGGAGGACCTCAGAATGGCTGAAGGAAAGGGTGGGCCATTTCGAGGGTATATGGCCGGATGAGGAAGCTAATTACTCGGCATTCTATGAATTCTCAGCTGGGGAGATAAAGCCCAACGTCTCCCTCCCTAATAGCGTGGATCGCGTAGCCCCAGTTGAGGAAGTCGAGGGGGAGGAAGTGGACTTAGTGTTCATAGGCTCGTGCTCAGGGGGAGGTTCGAGGACTTCCTATTGGCCTCTAGGATAATGAGGGGGAGGAAGTTGAAGGAAGGGGTTAGATGCATAGCGGTACCAGCATCTAAGGAGGTTCAGATGAAACTCATCGATTCCGGCCTTATGAGATCGCTCCTGGAGTTCGGTTGTACGGTAGGCCCTCCCACATGCGGGCCATGCATAGGGGCTGTAATAGCCTCTAGCTTCGCTAGGATATTCTACAGGAATGCTGTGAACGTAGGTCTGCCGGTGATAGAGGCTGAGATAGAAGCCGATCAATGGGATATAGTCAAAGTGTATCTTGAGGAGGGGAAGATAGAGAATATCACAAAATCCCTCGTCTTCACTTTCAAATCTTTCCCCAGGGAGATACTGGAGATATTCGAGGAGGGCGGCATCGTGGAGTACTTCAGGAAGAGGGGTAAGTTCCCCTGGGAGTGATAGGGATGAGGATAGCGGTGATAAAGGGGGATGGTGTCGGACCTGAGATAATGGGGGCAACTCTATCCCTACTCGAGAGGTATATTGAAGCAGATTTCATTGAGATAAAAGCCGGAAAATCTTATTTCATTGAAGAAGGAAAGCCAATTGAGGATAATGCTATTGAAAAAATAAGAGGATGCGATTCACTTCTCAAGGGTCCAGTAGCTACTCCAACGAAGGGCCCAAGTTATCCTAGTGTCAACACACTTCTGAGGAGGGAGTTCAAGCTATACGCGAACGTGAGGCCCTTCAAGAGCTACGAGGGTATCTCGATTAGGAGGATCGACACGATATTAGTGAGGGAGAATCTGGAGTGCCTTTACTACGGATGGGAAGTGGAGGATGAGGATAGGGCTATAGCGATGAGAGTCATAACTAAAAGGGGTGCTGAGAGGATCTCAGAATTCGCATTCAATCTAGCTAAGAGGGAGGGGAGGAGGAGGGTGACCGCCATACATAAGAGGAACGTACTCAAGAGGACGGATGGCCTCTTCCTAGATGCCTTCTATAGAGTGGCATCTAAGTTCGATCTGAGTGCTGATGATGAAATAGTGGATGCGGCCGGCTATAAATTGGTCAAACTGGATAACGCTTTCGATGTGATGGTCGCCCCTAACCTCTATGGGGACATACTATCCGATGTAGCAGCGGGAGTAGTGGGAAGCATAGGGCTCTGCGGTTCAGCTCAAATAGGTGAGGATTTCGCAGCATTCGAGCCCATCCATGGTACTGGAGAGGATATAGCTGGGAAGGGGATAGCAAATCCCATAGGGATGATAATAGCAGCCTCAATGATGCTGGATTGGCTTTGGGAGAGAGGAAGGAGCCCTAAGAGAGGGGAAAAGATAAGGGAAGCAATAGACTCCGTGATAATGGACAGGATACTCACTCCAGATCTGGGAGGTGACTTCAGGACGGAGCAAGTCGTGGAAAAAATAGTGGATAGGTTGAGGGACTAGCCCCTCCCGTAGAGGCCGATTAGTTGAGCCTCCCCTATGACATGCCCCTTCATCGCTCTCTCAACATCCCCTCTTTTAGCTCCGGGCGGCAGATCCAATTTCGTATCGAGAGCGTATAACTTGAAGAAATACCTGTGAGGTTTCCCTCTCGGAGGGCAAGGACCACCGTAACCGTATGCCCCGAAATCGTTCCTCCCCTGATACCCATACTTGACCTCCTTCCCCCGGGGCACTCCCTCGGGGAGGGAGTTGAGGTCTCCCGGTATGTTGTAGAGGACCCAGTGAGTGAAGGTGCCCGCAGGAGCGTCTGGATCGTCTACTATGAGGACGTAACTGACAGTCCCCTCCGGCTTCCCCTCCCAACTCAGTGGCGGGGATATGTCATCACCGTCGCAAGTGTACTTCTTAGGTATAGTCTCATTATTGTTGAAAACAGACCTCAGGGTGAAGTTCCCCATAACCTTCCCCCCACGCCTAGATCCGCCAAGACCCCATAAAATTAGAGCTATCAGTAGGATAGCTATCAGCAGGAAGATGAGGGATCTCGACTTCATCCAATCTTCCGGAAGTACGGGGAGATAAACTTAACTCCTCGATGTGATTAACTCAGCCCATCCCTTAACTTGGACGTAATCCTTAGCCCACTTCGGGATCTTACCCTTGCTTCTCATATCCTTTAAGAGACTTCCGAGCTTATCTGGGGTGATCCCGAGTATAGAAGCTGCTTCTAAGAAGTCAGAAGATCTAGCTATAGCTCTCAATATCTCGATATCCCTCTCGTCCAATTCAGATGGGTATAAGATAGATGGTAGTACTTCCATCAACGCGGATCTAACTTCCTCCCTCACGATCCACCTCAACTCCTCTGGGTCAGATATCATTAAGTCATCGAGGGCTATGACCTCTATTCCGAGCTCCTTAGCTAGAGCCTCAGCGGCAGCGTCAGAGAACCCCCTGCAAACTATAAGAGGCTTTAAGTTCAGGAGGAGAGCATTAACATAAGCTTGCCTAACTCCACCCACATCAAGCTTCCCATTCTTCACTTCAACAGCGTAAAGCTCTCTTCCTTTCTCAACTATTAAGTCGACATCGCTTATCTCATATCCCCCTACTCTCACTGGTACTAGCTCAGCTCTTATCTCGAATCCCCTAGATCTCAAGATAGATTTAGCAGCGGATAGTGAGCTCCTCATATCACTTCACCAAGACGATCCCCTTCCCACTCTCAACTTCGAAAGTCAACCATTCTGTCCTGTGCTTTGATCCACTCATCCTCCTGACCCTGATCTGCTTGACTAGAGCGTTATTCACTACCTCCGGATTGAACCTGAGGTCTATTACACCATCCGAGAAGACCTCTATCTGGAACCTGAAGTCATCGTAGAATCCGAAGTGAAAGCTGTATATGATGGGGATCCCGTAGTACCTGCAGAGTAAAGCTTTAGCTGTCTTCATGAGATCTAGGAGTATTGAAGCATCAGGAGCTATCGTGAGGAATTCTGTCATAGAATCTATTAGGACTACTCCTCTTCCCTTAATTTCCTTAGCTCTGCTGAATATCTCCTCCCACACGCTCTCAGGGTTCCTAGGATCCTCAGCCTCTATCACGCTCTCCTCGAGGTAGGGCTCTATCTCGATATCGAAGCCCCTCAGCCTGTAGGAGAAGCAATCCAAGAACTTGAGCTTCCCCTCCTCTAAGTATCTCCTGATATCGAAACCTAGGGCATCGAAGCTCAAGATCCTGGAGAAAGGTAGGTCCTCGAGTAAGACGAAGAGGACATCTTCTCCTCTTTGTAAGAACCTGTAAGCTAATTCGTTCAGTATGACGCTTTTCCCAGTTCCAGTCTCACCGAAGATGCCAATGAGACTCCCTCTGATCATTCCATCTGGTATTAAAGCATCTAACGGCTCCAACCCTAACTTAATCCTCTCCAAGCTGTCACCTATCCACTGACTCATCACAATTATTAATCACTTCCTCACTACCGCTACGTGATTCTCAGCGAAGAATCTCGATCTAAAGCTCCTCTTATGGTACTTAATCTCAGAGAATCCCGCCTTCCTCAGGAGGGAGAGGAACTCCGATCTCGTGAATAAGTGATAATAACGCATGAAGACCCTCTCCCCCTTCCTCCAAGGTACGTAGACATCGCGGAAATTCCCACCTTTTATAAAATTCAAGAACATTTCAGGGAATTTTTTGAAGAATCTAGGTTGAAAAAGAGCCCAAACAGATATTATCGCCTTCCCACCATCCTTCAAGACCCTCCTGACTTCCATAAGAGATCTCAAGCGGAGATCGTCCTCGAGATGATGTAATGTAGCTATGTAAAGTACTGTAGAGAAGGATCCGTCTCTGAAGGGTAGGAAAGCTGCATTGCATTGGACTCTCTCCCCTGAAAAAATCCTAGAGGCTACATTGAGCATCCCCAAAGATATATCAGCGCATATCACCTCAAAACCTCTCTTCATTAGGTAAGAAGCATTTCTACCGCTTCCGCATCCTAAATCGAGGACGGGTCCTGAGTCTACGAGTTCAACCTCAGGCCAAGGTCTCGATCTGAGGTGAAAGTAACTTTCCGCGATCTCGTCATATACCCTCGCTATCTCGCTCATATCACAACTAACCATACAATCAAATTAACGGCGGCTCTATAACTATCTCTGAAGGGAAGCTTTGGGCTTCAGCAAAAAGAGTGAGGATTAGGTAGATGGGGGTATCACCCTGGACTCCGTCACTCTCTCAACTATCCTGATACCCCTCCAGGAGAGCCATTCTGCCATGAGGGCGAAGAGGTTCTCATCCATCCCGATAACTTCAGGAGGTAGCACGCCAGGGCCTGGGATAGAGCCCTCAGCGATCAACTTAACTATACCTGTCGCGAAGAAGGCAGTAGTCCTAGAGAGCGCTGTCAAACCAGTGGTCTCATCGTATCTATCTACCATCCTGTACTCTATCTCCATGTTGCTGGGGCTCCTCCTACCCTTAGCTTGCACTATCAAAATGACTAAGTCTTTGGAATCTCCCTTGAGCCTCTCCTTGAATAACTTAGCAGTCAACTGAGCTGGAGATATGCTATCATTACTCGATATCGGCTCCTTACTGAAGTAGCCCAGTGTCCTCAGGAGCTCTATCTTCTCCGCGTGCCCCGGCCATCTTAGCGTCTTCTCCGCCATGAACTCAACTCCCTTCAATGTCCTCAACATGGTCCTCAACCCATCCGTCAGGAAAGCTTCTAATTCCCCTACTTCAGGTACGTATAACCTCTCTAGATCGCTCAGAGCTGGTTTCTTCATCAGAGATCCGTTCTCGATCAATCTAGCATCTCTAATGTATTCCTCTATTAGGTCCTCGGGGCTCCAAGTCACTAAATAGCCTAGAGGGGGGATCGGCCTCTCAGGGATACCCCCAACATATATCTTGAGTTCCCTCACTTCCTCGAGTTGAGCGTAAGCCCTCCCAGCCATCATATTGCTGAGCCCGGGGGCGACACCGGCGTCGGGGACTATGGTCACGCCCGCCTCACCTGCTTGGACGTGATAGTACATCGGATCGTCCTCAGAGTAAGATACATCGACTAAATCTGTCTTGGCCTTTATAGAGGCCACCCAAGAGAGCTTCCCGAACCTCCCTGGGAGGGAATTAACAGCTATGTCCACATCCTTCATTATCCTGTAAAAATCGTCTACATCCCTCAACTCCACTCTCTTAAACTCCGCTTTACCCGCTATTTTAGATGCTGCCTCTAGATTCGAAGGGTTCGCGTCCACTACCAGGAGGTTGGATCCCGTCACCCTCTCATAGAGATCGTATATTATCGCCTTTCCAACTGAACCAGCTCCTAAAACTGCCACCCTAATGGGAGGACACCCCTCTCATACACCACTAGGGGGATACTTATAAGCTTTAGCTGATCAATGAGCCAGCGAGTTACGTAAAAATGTTAAACGTCTTCCTCCATCCCCAGATACTTGCGGACTAGCTGATAGTAGTTCTCAATGCTCCCATACCTCTCTATGAAGCTCTCCATTATATCGTAACCGTAATTCCTCTTGAAGAGCTCCCTACCCTCTTCAGTCATATCGGCTGGAGTCCAAGGTGGATAATTTATCAGCTCAACCTTAACTTCCTCCACCTCCGGGATCGCTTGCTTAATGCTTTCCTCAACTATTCGAAGCAGAGTCATGGAGTAGGGGCAACCTGG
>JAJHQZ010000017.1 GCA_020833055.1 Candidatus Korarchaeum sp.
ACCTTACCCAACCACTTCTTGTAAGCTGCGTAAGCTACAGCGGAGCTGGGTTCGACGTATAAGCCCTGGAGAGCTAGCTCCCTATGGGCTTCTATTATCTCTTCCTCCTCAACTATCTCGGCATCACCCACTCCCCTCATCTCCTCGACCATCATATTTAGCAGGGGAGGATTCGGGCTTATCAAGGCATCAGCAACACTCTTAACTACCTTGGGCGGGGAATAAGTCAAGCCCTTGAGCTTATGGTATAGAGGAGAGATTAACTTAGTCTGACAAGCCACTACGAATGGCATCTCATCTATCTCGCCTGAATCCAGGAGGTGCTTGAATCCCCTCAGAGTACCGAGCAATAAGGTACCGGCTGAGACGGGTAAGAATATATATTTTGGAGGCCTCCAGTTGAATTGCTCAGCTATCTCGTATGCGACGGTCCTCATAGCGTCCCAGTATATGGGATGGTAGACGTGACCGACGTAGAACTTCCCCTCCTCAGGAGCCATCGCTTCAGCAGTAATTTCATCCCTTCTCCCCTCAACCCTTATTATTTCAGCTCCGTAAGCCTTTATCTGCTCAACTTTAGGGCCGCTAGCCGTTGAAGGCACGTAAATCCTGGCTCTAATTCCTGATGCTGCTGAGTAAGCTGCTACAGAGGCCCCAGCGTTTCCCGAGGAGTCCTCGCTTATGTAACCCGATCTGACCCTCCCAGCTAGAGTCGAGAGGAGTATCGAGGAACCCCTATCCTTGAAGGATCCAGTCGGATTGAGGAAATCTAACTTGAAGTAAGCATCTTTCCCCTTTATTATGGGGGTCCATCCCTCCCCCAAGCTCACCCTCTCCTCTACGTGAGGGAAGAACTTTCTGTACCTCCAGATCGTTTGCTCCTCCCTCTCTATGAGTTCCCTCTCGAAATGGAAATCTAGGATGAGCTCCAGAGGGGAACCGCACTTGCACCTGAACTCAAGGGGGTCAGATGTCTCGTAACCGCAGGATCGACATCTAGCGGTATACATGCTCCCCCCTCTCATTATGTAATAATAAGATAATTTTGATGCATCCCAAATTTTCACGCATTCCCCTTCCCATGAAAGATCGGTGCGAAGGGGATAAAAATACCCTGAGACGTCTCAAGGCTGTGATACCATGAGGTCTTACGTCCCGCTCCTCGTCCTCATCCTAGCATCATTCGCCATCCTCTATCTAGCTCTCGCGAGCAATCCGGATCTCAAGGCTTCTTATGACTCTCTCAAGAAGGAGCATGAAAAACTCCTATCGGAATACAAAAAGCTCAATTCAACCTACAATGATCTCAAGAGAGAGCATGAGAACGCTCTGAATGAGTTAAAGGAGCTTAAGGCCTCATATGAATCCCTGAGGAAGGAGCATGAAAAACTCCTCTCGAGCTACAATGCGCTTAATTCCAGCTATAGCGCACTCAGGAAGGAGCATGAAGCTACCCTGAGTGAGTTAAGGACGCTGAGGAGCGAGTACGAATCTCTCGCGAGAAGATACAATGAGCTGCAGGAGGACTTCGGTGCACTCAAGAGAGAGCATGAGAACACTTTGAATGAGTTGAGGAATCTGAGAAGCGAGTATGATGATTTAATGAGCAGATACAATAAGCTGCAGGGAGATTACAACGATCTTTTGAATGCGTACAATCTCCTGAAGGGCTACCATTCCTCAGCCAAGCAAGTGAGGTGGTATGAGAAAGTAGCTTATGAGAAACTGAGTACGAATTGGTTCAAGACTGAACTAGCCCTTTGGAGGAGTTGGTACATCCTAAAATCTGATTTAAGGGTCTTGCTCCTCTCAGATGACTATGGGCAGGCTGGAGCGACTATGTTCGCTGAGATGGTGAGGAGGGATCTCTCATACAACAGCGATCTCTACAGGGGGATCATCCATGAGTGGCTGAGGGATCACCCAGCTAGGAATGAGGTGGAGCTCGCGAATGAGATAGCCAGGCTCTTCTACTCATTGGATCATAAATACGCTTACCCTGGTGTGGATGAGCCCAATGCTGGGCTTCCCCTATTCCCAGTGGAGCTCCTAGCTTACAATTTAGGGGATTGTGAGGATCATGCCATGCTATTAGCTGCCCTCTACAAAACAGCGGGTTTCAGAGTCAGGATGATAACAGTTCCGAGGCATGCTGCCCTTCAGATATATTTAGATGGGAGATGGCGTTTCCTCGAGGCTACAATACACTTCGATGATGGGGGAGATGCTCCTTGCTCCTTCTACTCCAGTTTGACCGTGGATTATCTTGAGAGGACTTTCCTTAATGGGTACAGTGGTGTTACTTATTACTACGATGAGGTCTAGCGATCGCTGATCTCAATAAATTCGCCACCGATCCCCTTATTTTTATATTTACTCCATTTATGGTATAAGTGCAATCGCTAAAAGAGAAGATTCTGTTTCAATCCTCTTCTCCTGCCTGCACATGAAGGTCCACTATCTCAGCTTTCTTCATCGATCCGATGTATTGCTACGTTCGAGATGCCCGGGTAAATTTATATCTCCATTAAGCCCGCCTCCCCTAGCTCAAGGGATAAGAGATGCGAAAAATTGGGAAAATATTCGAGTTCAATAAGATAGATAATTCATGGGTCCCGAAGCTCATACTCGGCGATGTGAGGGAAGTGCTCCCCCGCCTCCCGGATAATTTCATCGATTGCGTTATCACCTCCCCGCCGTATTGGATGCAGAGGGACTACGGGCATCCGGATCAGATAGGTAGGGAGGGGACGCCGGAGGAATACGTTAAAACAATAGCTGATATATTTGAACTCATTCGGCCAAAGCTAAAAAGAACAGCGACTATTTTTCTCAATGTTGGTTATAAATATTTAAACGAACGCCTCATCCTTATCCCTGAAATGATAGCTTTAGAGATGGAGAGTAGGGGTTTCTCACTGAGGAATAAGATAATCTGGTGGAAGCCTAATGCGATGCCTACTCCAGCTAGGAACAGGCTTAACAATGTATACGAGCCAGTCCTCTTTTTTATCAGGGACGACGGCAAGGAAGTATACTATTTCAACCTCGAGGAGATATCACCAAAGAGCAGGACGCTCGATCATTACGCTAATTTGTTTTCCTTCACTCCACAGGAATTAATAGGAGTTAGAGCGATAGATTCTCTCTCAGGGAGGGAGACTAAAGAAGGTAAAGTTATTGGAGTCAGATTCACTCAAAAGAAGATCCTTGAGGTCCTGATTCAATGGGAAGATGGGGCCGAATGGTTGCCCTTCGGCGACCCGCTGAAGAACTACCCCGAGAGGATAAGCTTCTCATGCCCTGAATGCGGGGCCTCGATAAGCGAATGGGACATAAGACTATCCTTCGCGAATCTGGGGGAAATGATATGCCCGGAATGCGGAGCATTGCTCTGCTCAGATCCTGAGACATTTCCGATACCATCATTCCCGAATTCTCCATACGAGGGCCCACAAGAGATAAAAGAAATAATAGACCCATCCGTTAAAATAAAAAAATATGTCACAAAAATCCCGAGAAACAGTAAATTCGTGAGGGCTGAATTGGATAAGATCCTCACAGCTTCTCCCGCTGGGAGGCTCGCGGTCCAGGGGGAGTACATCTCGATCAAGCGCAGATGGGAAGCTCCCCAGCCCTTAATAGCAAAATTTTTAAGATATTGGAGGAACCTCAAGAGAGTATCAATAGAAGATATAGATAGAGAGTTAGGTTACTCTTACACAGCGGGACACTGGTTTAGACTCGACTTCGGTTGGTGGGGGAAGGGGGGCTCCGTACCGCGACCCGGTGATTGGGGCCGCCTGAAGAAACTGCTAGGCTTCAACGACATCTATGATAAATTAGTTACTGAAAGGGTGGCAGTGCTTCAGACAGTTAAACCTCATGAAACGGGGAAAAATCCCGGGGATGTTCAGGGGATTGAGGTGGAGGAGATACTCGAAGATTTCAAGAGGAATTATGAGATAATGAGAGAAGCCGGGGATATTTGGAAGATAAAACTCGAGCCCTATCCGGAGGCCCATTTCTCAATCTTTCCGACGAAATTAGTTGAGACAGCTATGCGTATGGGCTGCCCGCCGAGAGGTGTCGTTTTGGATCCCTTCGCGGGCTCTGGGACAGTTGGGGAAGTGGCTATGAGGCTCAATAGAAAGGCTATTTTGATAGAGTTGATCCCCGAATTCGCTGATCTCATTAGAAAGAGATGCGGAGGGAAGGTTGAAATTATAAGCTATGAGGACCTAGTTTAATGCGAAGTAGCTAATCTGGATAGAGCTAGAGCGAATCATAATGTAAAAAAGAGGGGAGATTACTCCGGAGGGAGCTCCATCCACGCTAGATCTATATCTATGCCCTCCTTCTTGTTCTTCCACCTCCAGTAGTACCACCATAGGGCCCCGCCTATCCATACGAATAGGAAGGCTATGATGCCCTCTATCGTTATGGCTCCCAGCTCCGGCGTAGTGTAGTAATAGTACTCCACTATCCCTATGTTTATCAGATCAATTACAGCGGCTATCGATACTATAGGTATGCCGGCCAGGACCCAGTTCTTATAGGGAGAGGTCTCCCATATCGATCTCACTTTCTTCCTGAATGGGAATATCAGAGCAGCTATTGCCGTCATGAGCCAGAAGGATATGCCCTCGGTAGCAGGGCAATCTAAGAATGAGAGAGGGCTGGCTCCGCTCAGTATATTGTAAGCTATGCCGATCTGGGATGTCACGTAGAAGAATATCAGGTTCTTGACTGGAGATGCCCACTTGGGATGAACTTCAGAGAACCACTTGGGCCCCATCCTGTCCATGCCCCACGCTACGGCTATCCTGCTCGCGAAAACGAAATCCAAAACTGAGTATATGTAGATGTTCAGGGCGAAGCTGAGGAACATCATCACAGCTAATGCTATACCTAGCGGACTGCTCGTGTCTATGAACACCCTGAGGATCCCCATGAAGTTCGGTGGGAAGGGCATTTTGTAGCCCTCGATACCGACATTATTAGCAACTGCCAAAGCGTACATGAATTCCTTCCCGACGACCGCAGGATATATCAGTGAGAAAGCGAAAACTATTATTGCTGGCCCGAGGACTGAGGCTATTTGAGCTATCATTATGTTCCTCTGGGGCCTCTTTATCTCCCCTCCTATTATGTTTATCTCGACCCCGTAGCGAGTCCACCAGGAGTGGACAGCCACCAAGCCGAATGTACCAACAATGAGCCCTGCCATAGGAGCGAAAACCCTTGGATCAGCTTGCATAGCTGCCTTGATCATGCTATCGTAATCCAGGGATCCGTACTTAGCTGCGAGGCTGTTCCATGAACTTATGAACTCAGCCTGGCTGTGCGTACCTATGACGAAACCTATCAGTATGAGGAAGACTGTAGATAGGGTTGCCAGTATCCTCTGATGAATTAGATATATCCTGAGACCGAAGAGCGTGGATAGGAATGCTATAGTTCTCACTATAGTGGCTATTATGAACTTACCATACGGGGAGGCGCACCACTCAGCCGCTTCACGCATATCTAGCATACCGAAGAGCGTCGTTAATCCGGGATCAGCCACCCAAGGAGATAAAATCACGCCCCAGAGCCACCAGATGAAATAATCAGCGAAACTGACGGCCATCCCTATCGCTGGATGCAGTATCCTGCTGTTATAGACGTAGCTACCTCCACTCCTGGGCATAGATGCCCCTAGGATGCCCCAGGTCAGGGCGGCTCCGAAGACACCTAGAGCTGTAGCTATCCATATCGAGCTCAGCAGATCCCCGGATGGGAAGAGCCATATTCCCCAAGCGAATACAGTCAATAAAGCTGTAGGAGGCCCTTGATTCATGAATCCAACATAGAAAGCATCTAAAAGACTGGCTTCCCTTACTAGACCGCTCGCCCTCCTCGCGAAAACTTCCTTAGGCACTACATCCTTTGAATCGGACATGTAGCGACCCCCGGGATGCGGTTCCTATTCCTCTAACCTCTTTAATTTAAACTTTACTTATCATTGAAGCTGCTCAGGAACTCCTTGAGCTGTAAAAATATTTTATACTGTCTCGTCCCCTCCTCCAGCTCGCCCCCGACCCCCTCGCCTCCCATGCCCGAGATACCCTTGAGGAAGGAGGGCAGCCCCTTCCTCAGCCCGATCGAGTATCCTCCCTCCAGTATGACAGCGAACCCCTTTACACCCCAGTTCTCACCCAACTCCTTCAGGAGGTTCCCCATCCTCCAGTAAGCCCTTGAGCTCAGGCTTATGTACCCCATCCCCTCCCCGGCATATGCATCGAAGCCGGCCGAAATTACGAAAGCTTTGGGCCTGAATTTCTCCATCAGGAAATTCAATATGTCCTCCAGCATGAAGATATATCCCTTATCTCCGGTCTCCGGGTATACCGGGATATTGACCTTAGTCCCCCTAGCCGCCCCTCCCCCGAGGTCGTTGGGCCATCCAGTGCCTGGATATTCGAAGGCATCATGGATATCGATGTGCAGAACCTCAGGATTGTACCATAATATCTCCTGAGTCCCATTACCATGATGAAGGTCGAAGTCGAGTATCGCCACTGGCATCACGCCTCTCCTCACGAGTTCTATAGCAGCTATGGCTGCATTATTGAATATGCAGAAGCCAAGTGTCCTACAACCCATAGCGGCTCCGCTCCTCCCCGCATGATGTCCCGGAGGCCTAGCCAGGGATATTGAGAGGAATTCCCCTCTGGCTACTCTATCAGCGGCCTCTACAGCGCAGCTCGCTGCTGCCAGGGCCGCTTCGAAAGTCCCCTCCGTGGAGTAAGTATCCGCGTCTATGTAGCCCTTCCCCCTCCCCCTTATGTACTCTATGTAAGCCCTCTCGTGGACGCTCGTCAGTATCTCAGCATCCCTCATACCTGGATCCACTATATTGGGCTCCAATCCTTCCTCCTTCATTCCCTTTATCGCTATCTCTATCCTCTCAGGTCTCTCAGGATGATAAGAAGGGGGGTAATGCATCTTATGAACGCTCGGGACCAGCGCGTCCATATGGGTTATAGGGGTACTACCTTATAACTGAAAACCTCTAGGGCGGGATGAGGGAGCCTCGAGCCATCGGACCTCCAGATGAGGCCGGAAGCGTAAAGCTCCATCTAAACGGGGAAGTTTCTACCTTTAGGGCGGAGTAGCTAGCATCTGCACTGCAAGCTTATATATTGGAGCTCTAAGCCCCCTCTATGCTAGGCACGATAATCAACGCTTTGGCCGTGATATCGGGTTCCTCATTAGGGCTGCTGATGAGGAGGAGCATAGGGGAGGATCTTAAGGGCAAATTATTGAGCGTAATAGGGCTCTTCACCTTATACCTTGGTGCGGATATGATGCTGAGGGCAGATAAGCCACTAGGCCTCATAATAGGCCTCCTCCTGGGTACTTACATAGGACATATTATGAAGCTGGATGAGAGGCTCGAGAGACTCTCTAATATCAGAGAGAAATCTGCTGACGGTCTCCTAGTCCCATTCCTAACTTTCTGCATAGGTCCCATGACCGTAATAGGGTCGCTCAGGGACGGTATGGGGGATCCGTCCATAATATTAGCTAAATCCGTCATGGACGGCTTCAGCTCAATAGCATTCGCTTCAGCCTTCGGTTTCAGCGTATTACTCTCAGCCATACCCCTCCTCCTGTTCCAGGGATCCCTCTCCTTACTCGGGAGGTTCATAGGCAATTCCCTGCCCCTATCAGCCTTGGAGGAGATGACAGCGGCCGGAGGTATCATACTGCTCGGACTTGCCCTCAGGATCCTCGGAATTAAGAGGATGAACGTCGCAGATATGCTGCCCAGCCTCTTAATAGCTCCCCTGATATCCCAATTCCTCTGAAAATTAGCTGGCTGTAGGAGGGGATGGAATTTAGTATCATTCAGGAGCAGCTCTCAAGGATCTCCCTCAGGCTCAGCACCATCTTCCCTCCGGTTATCCTCTTCCCCATCTCTATTAAGCTCGTCTCCCTTATCTTCCCAGCCCTCAAGTAGTCCTCATTAGCTAGGACGCTCCTCGTAGGGCCATCAGCTATAATGCGACCGTTCGAGAGTATTATGGTCCTATCGGTGTACTCCACAGCCAGATCGGTATCATGCGTTATTATTATGAGGGTCTTAACGCTCCCGAATAACCCCATTATGAAGTCCATGAATTGAGTGTAGCTAGCGTAATCCTGCCCCGCCGTGGGCTCATCCAATATCAGTACCTTGGGCCTCATAGTTAGTATAGAGGCTACGGAAATCCTCTTCTTCTCCCCGTGGCTGGTGGCGAAGGGGGAGTACTTGAGTAGACGCTCCAGCCCGCACTTTACTGATGCTTCCATCACCCTCTCCCTCACTTCATCGCTCCCGACCCCCAGATTTCTGGGGCCGTAGGAGAGCTCCTCCTCAACGCTCCTGGCGAAGAGCATGCTGAATGGATCCTGGAATACCAAGCCGACGTATTTTGCTAGCTCATAGACCTCCCTCTCCCTGGTGTCCATCCCGTAGACTAGGACCCTCCCCCTCCTGGGCTTCAGTATGCCCAATATCAGCTTAGCCAGAGTGCTCTTCCCCGCCCCATTATTACCGAGCAGAGCTACCCTCTCCCCCTCCCTTATCTCAAGACTCACATCCTTCAGAGCTTCCTTACCGTCGTAATCGAAGCTGACCCCTTCCACTTTGATTGAGATCTGTCCTAGCTCCCTCCTCTCGCTCCTCATCCTCAATTCTCCGCACTCCCCAATTAGCACTCTCGAAGGAACCTTTATCACTCCAAAAAGGTCTTTAAGCTCCCTCTCTTCCCTCATCTCCCTCATTATCTTTCCATTTTCCATGAAGATTATTCTATCTACCCCTACATCCAATATCTCCTCCGTCCTGTGCTCAGCTATGACCAAAGTCTTGCCCCTATCCTTCATCATCCTGATCTGCTCCTGAACTAACCTCACCCCCTCACTGTCCAAGTTAGCTAAGGGCTCGTCCATCAGTATTATAGGAGGATCCAGAGCCAATATACCGGCTATAGCGATCCTCTGCTTCTCCCCTCCGCTCAACTCATTCACATCCCTCCCCCTGAGATGAAGAGCGTTCACGCTCCTCAGGGAGCTCTCGACTCTAGCTATCACATGATCCCTGGGGAAGCATAAGTTACAGGGGCCGAAGGCCACATCATCCTCGACGTTCGGCAGGACCAACTGCTTCCCCACTTCCTGCATCACGGTACCGACAAGCCTGGAGAGGTGTGAGAGGCTCGCTCCCCTCACTAAAGTGCCGAGAACCTCGACCTCGCCCTCATAATGGCCCTCGTATCTGTTCGGTATTAGGCCGTTTATCGCTCTTATCAGAGTTGATTTGCCGCTCCCGCTCCTGCCAACTAAGAGTACCGTCTCCCCCTCCTCTATCCTCATGTTCACTTTCCTCAGGGCCGGCTCCTCTTTGTTAGCGTACCTGAAAGTGAGATCTCTGACCTCTATCGCCACACCGGAGGGTTGAACGGATCCTTAAAAAGCTTGCCCCCAGCTCGCTACGATCACCCCATACCTCTTCGACTTCCGGTCTGATCTGAAGCTGATGAAATCTGCCCTCATACTGACTTACAACGAGGAAATTAGGATAGCTCCGGTCATAATGAGGGCCCTAGGCCCATCATGCCGGGGATAATGCTCATAACAGCCGCCCCGCAGTTTCATTCCATGGCAAGATGAGGACTGAGTTGAGGAATGTCGGGCGCTAACCTCTCAACTTCCCAATTATCTCCGAGATGAGAGAGTTCAAGGAGTTGAGCTGACCCGGTATCTCCTCCTTAGAGGCCCAGGGATCGACCCAGCTGATGTCGATCCCGTCGTAAGAGAGGGAATGGGAGAAGAAGTCTGCTACATCTCCCTTGGGCTCATATTCAACGCTACCGATAGCCCTCAATTCCTCCAGGATCTTTCGAAGGGCTCTCATATACTCCTCACTCACCTCCCCCTTGATCACTGATTCCTGGAGCTGAGAACGGCCTCCCCATCTTGGTATATCACGAGCTCATCCGCGAAGCCCGCTACACCGCCGCTCCTAGTGTAAGTTAAGACGGGCTCCTTCCCCCTCTCCACTATGAAGTAGGCCAGTATGATTACGGAGGCGGAGATCAGGATCAACAAGAAGATTACGGCCCATCTGGGGGCTCCTATCCAGTGGAACATACATCATCGGTGGGGAGGGCAATAAAAAGATATTTCACTCTGAGGCGAATGCACTCAATCCCTGCGTTCTAATTGAGAATGGTAGACAAGCTCATTTAAAAACGGGAGGAATTCCCTCCCAATGATTCTTGTCTTCCCAACTCTTTCCTCGAGCTCCGATCTTTGATCCAAGAGAACCTGTCTTATCCTAATCATTCTAAGTGGTATTGCGAAGTTTATATATAAACTTCGCATTGGTAGTGCGAATAATATGTCCAATGCCCTCCCATTGGCACTCCCTTCTTGCGATCTCTATCTTGATCTCATCGAAATCTCTATCTTCTCCCTGGTGAGCTCAGAAAGATAAACTCATGGCTCCGTGGCATTCTTACAGTTTTCCTCTATCCCTCATTCGATAGTAGCGATCTGACTCCCTATGGGACCTTATTTCCCTTCAGATTCCCTGAATTTAGCTAACTATTATCCAATTCCAACTTCCCTTTTTAGGCGTAGGACTTCCTCTTTGAGACCGAATTTCTCCCCAAGTCTCTCCACCTCGTCCCATTCGATTCTAATCCCTCTCAACCTTTCCACGGAGATGGGCCTTATCCCCCTAGCTGCTTCTAACACCGCATAAGCCTCAACGGTGAGGGAGATGAACCTCCTCCCCCACCTGCTCACCTCCACTATCTGATCCGGGAATATCGATAGGGGATCCCCTAGAGGGGTTGTTGTGAATATCTCTATGGGAATCGGCCTCTCACCGAGAGGATAGTATATTGTGAAGACATGCCCCCTCTTGGACTTTATGAGCTCGATCCTCATCTCTTCCCTCCCGGAGGACTCTGCATAAGCCTCCTCTATAGCTTTTAACGTGACGTTAGGACAAAGAAGGTCTATGTCCTTGCTGCTGACATCGATCCCCTGAGTGACAGCTATTATCTGAGATCCGTAGACTATAGTAGGCACTCTCGCGTGAAGGGCTGGATAGAAGGATAGGAAGACCGGGAGCCACTCACTCATCTCTCTCATACGAATTCCTCCGCCCAGAGAGCCGGGACTGAGTTGAACATCCTCCTAAGTAAGAGGAGGTCCGATATCGGTAGGTCCGTCCTCTCCGGCCTGACCCCTAGCTTGAGATAGGCCTCCCTTACGTCCTTACATGAGGGTTTCGTGATCCAAGACACCAGGTTCTCGCACTCCTCAGCTAGCCAAACCAGATGAGATAAGAAAGCAGCGGCTTCCCTGCTGAGCTTATTCACATCATTCACAGCACTAAGCGCAGTTTCTGCTGCGATTTCTAGGGCCCATATTTCTCCCCTCATCCCTCTTTTCACGAGATCCTCCCACTCCTCCTGAGATTTAACCCTGAACATGCTCTACCATCTTCGCATGGGAATCCTATAAATATCTTGCCGCTGATGCGTATGGCTAGCGATCTCTAATCGGTAGGTGTCTATAGGGGCTCTTTTTAATTCAATCAAAAATTATCCGAATTTGAGGTGATGGAGTCAGCCAGCTTCTATCACAATCGGAGTCAGATCCTTATCCCATCTCAATATCCACACTCCATTGTTCCTAGCTGCCTCTATCGCTTCAAGAGCCGCGTAATCAGTGTATATGACCTTTATGATCTTCTTCCTCAGTAGATCGGGCCTCTTACTTTTTATCAGTTCTACTTTATCGAGTAGTTCATTCACCAACTTTACGCTCAATCTCACGGTCGCTTCCCCTATAATGCATATCTCATCATCAGCTCCGTATATGTCGACTTCCTTTGAATCTATGAAGATGTTACTCAGCTCTATCTCAACATTCAGCTTCTCCTTTACCTTATACTTTATCACGCTTCTAGCCTCTTCCTCAACGGTCAGAGTGAGCCTATCCAGAGTCGTGCGGATCTCCCTCACATCATTCTTCAGCGTGCTTACATCCACCTTTAAGGCGTTAACATCGCCCCTCAGAGTGTTGACATCCTCTCTCAGGGACCTTACCTCCTCCCATAGCTTTAACATATTCTCCTCCAATGAATCGAGCCTCTTCAATATCTCGGAAATTCCAAGGTAGCCAGCTACAGCGTATCTGAACTCTATGTCCTCGTCCAGCGATCTCAGGAACTTCCTCTTCTCCTCAGCGGATGGAGCCATCGGGATGAATTATTAGGAACTCATTAAAAAATTCCTACCGGAGTATATGAAAGTAATGTCCACGAAATTGAGTAGGTTCGTGAAACATTAAATAAATGGTACAGCCCTGAGGAGGTGCTATATCGCTGAACTCTGTCGTATGAGGGGCTTCAAGTAGACGCTCTCAGGAGGCAAAATGGGAGTTAAGAGCTATCCAAGGCCTCTCAGGATAACTCCTCAGGATATGAAATTGAGGTCATGCTATAATTCTCCCTAAATAAGCGGAGAGACCCGACTTGAGTAAGCGTATATGCTTTTAAACGACCTCCGATATCTATCAGGATCCCCATGAGAGCTGAGCAAGAGCGGAGGATAAAGGAACCATATTTGAGCTTGCTCAGGAAACTTACTTCTATCCTGCTGGAAAATCTGGGAGAGAACCTGATATCTGTCGTTGTCTACGGTTCCGTGGCCAGGGGTGAGGCGAGGGAAGATAGCGATATAGACCTGCTGATAATAGCCAGAGATCTCCCGAAGGGAAGGTTAAAAAGGCAAGATCTCTTCATCGAATTCGAAAAAAGCCTGAATATAGAGGAGATTGAGGCTAAGGGGTATGGGATTGACTTCTCCCCCATCCTCATGACCCCTGAGGAGGCCTCGAGGATGAGGCCCCTCTATCTAGATATGGTTGAGGATGCCGTGATCCTCTTCGATAGGGACGGCTTCTTCTCGGGAGTACTCGAGAAATTGAGGAAAAGGCTTGAAGAACTGGGAGCTGAGAGAGTTAGGCTGGGGAAGAAGTGGTACTGGAGGTTAAAGAGGGATTATAAGTTCGGGGAGGTTATAGAGATTTGAACAACGTTGAGATGGCCAAGTCATATGTTAAGCAGGCCGAGGAGAGGTTGAGGCACGCTAGAGAGGCATTTGAGGAGGGGAACTACCCATATGTAGTGAGGCAATGCCAAGAAGCTGTAGAACTATCACTGAAGGCCGCCCTCAGGATCGCAGGGGTTGAGTCTCCCAAGTGGCGCGATGTCGGACCCGTGTTGAGAAGGGAATCGGGCAGGTTCCCGGAGTGGTTTCAGAAGGAGATAAAGAGGCTCTCAATAGCATCCAGGAAGCTCAGAAGGGAGAGGGAGCCCTCTATGTATGGGGATGAGGAGAGTGGAACACCTCCGGATGAGCTCTACTACGAGGAGGATGCTGAAGAAGCATTGAGCCAAGCAGGTTACGTTCATAATATAGTGAAAAGGCTTCTCGAAACCTATCAGACGCTCTAAGAGATTAAAATAGCATGGATCTCTTCGTGAGATTCCTTAGTGAAGCCGCGGAGCTGATCTTGAGGATTTTTCAAATTAAATGCGAGAATTTCTCGCCGGGAAGTCCCAGAAGAGCCGCATCAAGCCCCCTGAGGAAGGACTCAAGCTGGCTTTTTCCGGCATTCACCTTAACTGGAAATATTACTTCCCATAAAGTGGTTGTGATAGACTCCT
>JAJHQZ010000018.1 GCA_020833055.1 Candidatus Korarchaeum sp.
CACAGGATGAGGGGAGCCCCGTTGCCCCTGAAAGCCATCAATGAGGATAGCAGCAGTGCTATCCGAGATGGAACGGGTAGTAAATGTTAACTACCCGACAACGGAGTGTTAAGAGGCCTAGGATTAGCATAGTTCATCTATTTTCTTCAAAAAACTACTTATATCAAAATTTATATCCAATTTTCTATCCCTCAATATCTTAGTTATTGAATCGAGCACCCTCGGGAGTGCCACCTTCACCTCGGGGCTGAGCCCCTCCCTTAGATCTATCGAGCTCGGTACTATGCCCACTACGTAAGTCTCCGGTAATCTCCCCATCGCCAGAGCTGCAGCTATTAACACCTCCGCGGTGACCCCATGGCTCCAAGAACTGATCAAATGCTTCAAGAGGATCTCCCTATCCACGCTAGATCTATCGACTCTGTAGACTCTCACGTCCCCCGGCTCCCCCTCTTCAGGTGAGAGGGAATCGACCACGAACAGTATATCGGAACCCTCTATCTCCTCCAAGAGCCCTATACCACCGATCCCCCCGTCCACTACCCTCATCCACTCAGGTATATCCATTGAGGAGAGAGCTTCCGCGAAGTAAGAGCCAGCGCCATCGTCCCCTAATAATCTGTTCCCTAATCCTAAAATGAGTACCCTAACTTTACCATGAGATCCCTCAAGGTCCTCAGGCATCCGACTCCCTCAGCTCGAGGCGGGACATTGACGATGTATACTTCGCCCTCAGATAGGGAGGCTATCACTCCCGTCAGTGTGTTTACGTCATTCACACCTAAGAGCGTCAGAGGTATAGATTCTTTCAATCTCTCGGTATCCCTCTCGACCTCTATTTTCTTTACAGAAGTCCCCTCACCCTGTGAAATTATTATTATGAAGTCCGGATCGTACTCTATCATTTCAGTTATTGAAGCTAGCGGGTATTGAGTCGTATCGAATAATTCCACGTCACCACCCCTCACTTCACCCACCAGCTCCCTTATCCCCTCGAGGACGCTCTCAGGAGGCTGAGGGGAGCTTATCACGATAGCGCATCTCTTCCCTCCCATCCTCACGTACTTTCCGGGCTTCATTAATGCTCTCCTAATAGCTTCGATCGGATCCTCCCCTCCCAAGGACATAGATAACTCCTTCCTGATCTCATTAATATCCTTCCTATTTATGGGAAAAGAGTATACCAATCTCTCGAGCTCTATAGCAGATATTATCGAGTCCTTTATCTCACGCTCTATTTCATTCAGCTCACCGTAGAGAGTCCCGAGGAGCCTCGCGATCTTCTTCAACGACATTTTAAAAATTTTATAGTTTGATCTTATCCAGTAAATAATGTGATATATGGACAGCTCTGAAGGCGCTCCCTGTGAGTTCCGATCCCTTATTCAAGCTGAATATACACGTCGGGCATCCGGTAACGACTACCTCGGCCCCGCTCTGGACGACCTCTCTCGCCTTCTCCCTCATGACTACCTCATAATCCCTCATGAGGTCCCTAGTGAACTCAGCCTCCCATCCATCCACCTCCCGGCTCAAGCCGAGCAGTCCCCTTAGCTCTCTCAGGTCCTCGCTCAAGAGAGCTATACCGGATCCACCCCCGCAACAACGACTGAAGACACCCTGGCTCTTGGGTAACTCCCTGTACTCCTTGGAGGAGGCCCTCAGGATCTCCCTAGGTTCCCTCTTGACGCCGCTATTCCTCAACTTGCATGGATCGTGCCACGCTACCTTTACCTCTCCAGCCTCTATCCTGAACTTCCCAGCTCTATAGAGTTCGTAGAGATATTCAGCTACGTGTAAGATCTCATAATCCACTTTCTCCCGGATTAAGAATGGCATCTGAAATCTCATCTCCTCGTAAGTAGTTCCCCCATGCGATAAGATCACTTTCTTAGCCCCGATCCCCTTAACGTAAGAGTTCACTCTCTCTAAAGCCTTCCTCTCTGACTTCCTATCGCCTATGAAAGATCCTGTACCGAATTCGAAGCCCAGTGGCCTTGAGGGGAGAGTCCAGTTGATTCCGAGGGCATCTAGGATCTTTGATGTCGATATTATAGTTTCCGGAGTCAATATAGCCTCTATGACTGTCGGTAAGTAGAGGACCTCGGCCCCCTCCCTATCCAAGGGTAGCTCCTTCCCTACACCTCCTCTCACTCTCCCGATAGTAGAATTCCATAGATCCATCACTCCCTCATGCCCCGCGATATCCCCGCTTTCTATCTCACTCAAGCGTTTCAGGATCGTCGGGGCCCTCCCCATGCTGCTGAGGAACCCCCTGAGTATCCTTATTAACTCACCGCTGTAGATACCGAATGGGCATGTGTTCAAACAGTTACCGCAGTTGACGCATCTGTAAGCCATGTAAGTCATCCTCTTGAGGTCATCCTCACCCTTGGGATATCCAGCATTAACTATAGATCCTAAGGCATAGCCTACAGCTGTTACCCTCTTCCTCCATATTCTCCTAAGCTCCTCAGCTTTATTCACAGGCTCGTACTCAGGTCCAGCTGCTATGTACGGGCAGTGAGGCGTGCAGAGGCCGCAAGACACGCAGGACTCGAAGTAATGTAATGTAACTGGATTCAACTCGGAGAGAGTTTCATTAATAGCTGAATCGAGTTCCCCATTCATAGCCCTCTCCTCCACATATCATAAGCCTCATGGAGCTTCCCGTACCAGTAACTGAAGACGAAATGGAAGAACTTCGTGAACGGTAGTATCATTACTAATACTTCGCTCGCTAGTATGTGGATGCCCAAGACGTTCTTGTAAGTGTCTATATCGCTAGAGGGTAGATGGTGCGTGGCCATGTAACCGCTCACTAAGATAACTAGGAGGAGGATCAGAGCAGTGAAATCCCCTATTCTCACCCTGGAGAGATTCTCCTTGAACTTCTTCGGGAACTTCTCGAGTAGCTTGAATGTAGTGCCTATTATAGCTATTATAGCGAGTACATCTCCGTTCAATACCACTGTCAGGGGTCCCCATATCGTGTTCACGAAACCCCGGGACATAGTGCTAGTGGGAGTCACGGGCGATGTCACTGTGAGGGCCGAGCTAGTAGCGCTAGTGGGTATAGCTAGGGGCCGGAGTAAGGAGTAAGGTGGGAAGTAGTAAGACCACCAAGCTATGTGATGCGAGAGTAAGAAGAGGAGCGGGATGACCCCCAGGAAGTGGAGTAGGAATATACCAGTGACGAACGTTACCTTAGTCCTCTTGATAGATGCCCATATTGGGAATATGAATGCTCTTATCAGAGCGAGGACTTTGTGAAACAGGGAGGTCTTCCTCCAGACTGGTTGAGGGGCCCTCTTGAAGAGGAAGATGTATCTAGATATTCTGTAAGCTATCCCGAGTGTGAAAATGAATAATGTTGGTAGGATCATGTTATAAACTGAGAACTCATAGATCCCCATCCCGATCCCCCTCAGACAGTAGCTATTGGTGTGAAGAGCTTCTCAATCCTCCTGTTGCCCACGAACATATGCACAGCGCATGCTATACATGGATCGAAGCTCCTTATAGCTCTAACTATGTCTAGACCCGTCCATTGATCTGGAGGGAGCTCCTCCGTTATCTCCACTCCCAAGACTGATGCCTCATACGGCCCTCTGTATCCCCACCTATCCCTCGGGGACAGGTTCGGAGTTGTGGGCGCATGTATCTGGTAATTCTTTATCTTGTAATTCTCCACGACCATCCAGTGCCTCACAGAGCCTCTGGGAGCTTCATCGAACCCGAATCCCAAAGAGAACGCTGGCTTCTTCCAAGGCCTTGAGGTCTCCAAGCTACCGGATTTCGCATGCTCTAGAGCAGCCAATAAGTTGTTCCAAGCTGCTTCCACGTGAAGTGCGAAATTGAATGCCCTAGCCCTCATCCTCTCTATAGTCGTCGATGCCCTCACCTTCGGTATGTTCCACTCTAAAGTCATCTTATCCCACGTACCTTGGGGCATCTCTAGTACAGCTGTCTGGGGGAGCTCTATCTTCACCTTACCCCCGTTCTGTATGGCGTGAGCCCACATCCTAGCTATAGGCCCTGCTTCTATCGGGTAGATCTTACCCTTCCAAACGAACCTGACTATAGCGCCCCAGCTGTACTTAGAACGCCAATCTTGAGCTTGTGGGCGAGGGATAGTCGTCTTATTCCAGGGGTGATACTTCATAAACTCACTCATCCCCCAGACCAGCTTATTGCCCAGAGGATCCCTCTCTACTATCAGGCCATCCCACTCATCGTAGAAGGAGGAGTCGACTAGCTCTATGGTCCCTAAATTCATATCAGTCAACTTATCAGTGACGAGCTCCCCGTCCAATATCAGACCGGGTTTCATGTACCTCTTCCTGCCAGCATCATCTATGTTCTTGTATATCTCCTCGTAGCTCTCTCCAAGTGAGGAGTAAGCCTCCGGATCCTCATAGATACCTACGCTGATCAGATTAGGTTTCTCATACGTGATCCCCTGCCTCTCATAACCTATGGAGTTGTAGAAGTTCGCGAGATCCTCCCATATTGTAGCGATGAATTTCGCCCAAGCGGTCAATTTCGTGAGCCTGTATGAGTACTCTATCAGGGTCTCCTCCGTGACAGTCGCACCTATCCCCCCTGGGATCAGTGTCCTGGGATGGGGGTGACTCCCGTAGAACAGCACTCCCATCTGCCTGGCGATCTTCTGCATCTGTAATGCTAAGATGTATATCTTCCCCTGGAGTGGGTTCAGGGCGTCCATTATATCCCCTATACTGGAGAAACCGTGCACATCCGAGTGCTCTGCTTTAGTCCTCTTGGCTTCACCGTACACTGAGGGGGTCAGTCTCGATACTATCACGCCGCTGTAATCGGGGCCAGCTAATATACTCAAGTGAGTCGGATTATCGTATATGTGATCGAGAGCCGCCCAAGCGAGGTTCCTTATGAGCACTCCGAACGGCTTGGGGACAGCGCCTAACGCCATATCATTCGCTTTAGCGGATGCATTTGCGTGAGATGCTGCGCAGACACCGCATACTCTACTGGTTAAATGTATAGCATCGGGAGGCTCCCTCCCCCTGAGGAATACCTCGAAACCTCTGAACATAGCGCCGAAGCTCCAAGCTTCCCTTATCTTCTTCGTGCTCTCATCAACGATAGCTTTTACCCCCAAGTGACCCTCTATCCTAGTTATAGGATCTATGAAGAGCTCCCTCTCCACCATGCATCACCCCTCACTCCTTTCTCTTCTTAGCTGATTCGCTCACAGCGTAGCCTGCTGCGAGTCCAGCTACAGCGGCTCCAGCTAAAGTAGCTGCTAGAGTCGTTACATCAGGCAAAGCTGGGGCTTGAAGTGGCTTGTAGAAGGGCTCGAATTTATCGGGGAAGCCTGGCATCGTGCACCCGATACAGACGCCCCCAGTCCTAGTGGGCCCTCCTATCCCCTCTATCCACCCCACTCTGTTCCAGGGGCAGTTGCTCACAGGCCCCTTACAACCGACTTGGAACAAGCATTTCGGATCATTATCGCCCGGATTGACTCTGAAGTCCCCGGCTGCATAGAAGCCTGCCCTGGGGCATTGTTCATGCACAGTGTTCCCGTAGATGTAGAGGGGCCTCCAGTAGCTATCTAACTTGGGGAGCGGGAGGATACCGTCAGCGGCTAGTATCAGATGACCCAGCACTCTCAGTGTAGCATTACCATTAGCTGGACAACCTGGAACTGCTATAGCCGGTCTCACGTCACTCGTAGGTGATATCTGCACACCCCTCCTCCCCTCTATGAATTTTTTGAACGGTTTAGCTTCCTCCCACCTGCTCACAGCCCCCTTTATCCCCTTGACAGGATCGTCGAAGAAACCGAAAGCTCCAGTGGGGCTCCATCCATCGGCAGCGTAACCCCCGCTCTCTAGAACTTGCGAGGCGACTACCCCCCCGTATGAAGCACAAGTGCCGACGCAGACAACTGCTACTGCTCTCTTCAATAACCTCCTCACCCATTCATTCCCCGTCACAATCCTGCCTCCTTCCTCCCCCAGTGAGAACCACCAGCCGTTGTTCCTAGCGGCTACTTCCTCATCGGGGAACGATCCCTCTATTACTAGAACGTAGGGATCCAGCTCCCCCCTCTCAGCTCTCCTCAGGTATTCTATAGCATCCTCTCCCCACTCGGGCATTATCGTCTCGTGATAGACTAACTTCACTCTCCCGGGGCCTATCGCTGGATTCTCACCGACTAAGACTTGGACGAGATCGGGCGCATCCCCCTCTATCAGGGCGATAGTATCTCCAGCGCAATCTTGAGCTTCGAACCATATCAAGTTCACTCTACCCTGTTTCAGAGTCTCCGCTGCTAATTTCTGAATCCTAGGGAAATCTAACATTATTAGAGAAGAGAGTAAAGCCGAGGCTTTCAAAAAATCTCTCCTACTGATTAAGATCCTCGAGGGGGCGTCATTGACTTCTGGAGATTCCATGAGATCCCGCCCTCTTGAGGGAGACCCTATCGGCATATAATAAAAACTTTCTGCCGCGTAAGATCTAGCAATATTTCAAACATGTGTAGATTCCTCTAACTTTTCTTTTTATAGATTTCCCTTAATGTATGAAGATTATCGATATTGTATTGAGATAGATGTTTCTTATGTAGCTGCATCGAGCAATAAAAAGGAATAGCCGTCCCCAGCACCCTCCAACACCTCATATGATATTGATCGATTACTTCCATTATAAGATTTAATTTTAATGATAAATGTGGGTAGTAGGTATAATGAACAAATTTAATCCATTTATTGCTCAAGTTTTTTAATCAGTGGTTAATAGAGGGCACCTCCATCTTTTAGTATTTAACATGATAAATTATATTCTTAGGATCCATTGAGTATCAATATAGAAATCAATAAATAAAATGACACCATCTATATTCAGGTAAATTCCATATATTCTGAATAAAAACTTATATTGAGGATCTCTAACTTCAATTTTATTTGAATTGTCGCATTAACAAAAATTTCCCGGGAGTACGTCATAGAAGGAAATCTCGCACGACCTCACCCTAGTTAATGATTATACTGCGAATGGTAGACCATGAGTGCGGGTTACCGTAAGGTTTTTTATGTAGCAATTGTTCATTGTATCACGAGGGTGTCCTATGATAGCCCCTGCTACAGTCAAGCTGATGCAGTTCGGGGGGATCGGTGTCTGGGAGATCTTGCTGATAGTGTTAATAGCTTTAATCCTCTTCGGCCCCAGGAAATTGCCCGAGTTAGCGAGGGCAATGGGTGAAGCATTGAGAGAGTTCAAGAGGGCGGCTAGCTCTGTGGAGGAGGGTCAAAAGAGCCCCTCTCAGAGCGAGAGAGTTGAGGGAAAGGTTAGCATCAGGGAGTTGGCTATGAGCTTGGGTATAGATGTATCAGGCAAGACTGATGAAGAGCTTTTGGAGGAGATAAAATCTAGGGTTAAAAGTAGTGGATGAGGATCTATCGGATGATTCTTCTGACATCGGATGTCACTCATTAATATTGAGCTTTAGTTCCTCTAATATTTTGAGGATTATTGAGCACTTCTCCTCGAACTCCTCCTCATCTATAGTATCGATCGCTGGGCAAAGGTCATCCAACTCGCATTCATTAGCTGAGATGTTGAATACGACTGGATAAGCCCTACAGCCTAGGGGCCTATTCTCATATATCTTGCACTTCCCTCCCTCGAGGAAGTAGCACTTCCCATTGACGTTCCTCAACCTATAAAAATCACTCTTCTCCGAGAACTCCTCCCTGCTATAACCTAGCGACTCTATCCTCTCGATATCACTCTCCGTCAATATCATCTCAGTCTCGATGCAACAGATATGACATCCCTCCGGGCAGAGCATCAAGGTTAAAACTTAGGGCCTCTTAAAACTTTTATGTACTTGGAGAAGGCTCTGAGCAAGGGGCTCGAATTAGGAGCTGAATTCGTTGAGCTGAGGGAGGAGCGTTCATTGAGCACTATAATAAGGGTAGTTGATGGGGTCATAAGGGAGCTCAGCTCGGGGGACGAGTTGAGGATAAGTGTGAGGACTCTTTACAATGGAGGGTGGGGCTTCAGCGTCGCTGGATCTGAAGAGGAGCTAGATGATGCACTGAAAGAATCCTTCAAGCTCGCTAAACTCTCCTCTAAGTGGTCCTCGAAGTTCGAAGCAGATTGGCCATCCTTCAAGGGGAGTTACGAAGTCCTGGGGAAGGAACCAGCATGGGAGGTCCCATTGGAGAGGAAGATAAGCATTTTAATAGATCAGCATAAGATCGCTAGCTCTATAAGAGGTGTGAAGAATACTAACATCCACTTATTAGATTCTTTGAGGGAAACGAGGGTCATGAATTCCCTGGGGACGGACACTAGGCAGAGGATATCGAGGGTGAGGATCTCCTCCTACATATTCGCCCACGAGTCCGGGGTCACTGAAGCCGCTTTCGAATCCGAGGGGGGATTGGGTGGAATTGAGATAATAGAGGGAGCTGATGTAGCTGAGAGAGCTGCTAAGAGGGCTGTAGAAGCCCTATCCGCAGTACCGGCGCCTCCAGGGAAGCACAGAGCTATCCTGGATCCTAAGTTAGCTGGTGTATTCATACACGAGGCATTCGGTCACGCTGCTGAGGGGGATGCAGTGCTCAACAATGAGAGCATACTCACAGATATGATGGGAAAGCGGGTGGGCGCGCCCTCCGTTAGCGTAGTAGATGACCCCACTATAGAGGGGCTCTACGGGAGCTATAAGTACGATGACGAGGGGACCGAGGCCAGGAGGAAGTACATAGTGAAGGGAGGCATCCTCTCGGGATATCTGACGAACCTAGAGGTATCTAAGAAGCTGGGGGTTGAGCCCACGGGTAATGCGAGGTCAATGGATTTCGGAAACCCGCCTGAAGTCAGGATGTCCAATACTTTCATAGAACCTGGGGACTGGAGCTTCGAGGAGATGTTATCTGAGATTAAGGAGGGGATTTACGCTATAGGGTCCCTCTATGGATATACAGATCCCGCTAAGGGCCAGTTCATGTTCAAAGCTGAGGGGGGTTGGTTGATAGAGAGGGGGGAACTCAAGAGGAGGCTGAGGGAAGTGGCTATCACTGGTATGACCCTGGAGGTCCTGCACGATATCGAAGCTATCGGGAAGGAGCTCTCCTATGACCCAGGGAGCTGCGGGAAGAAGAATCAATTCGTGCCTGTGACCACTGGCTCCCCTCACATAATGGTGAGGAGTATCGTATTCGGAGGGAGGTGACCTCATGTTAGTGGAGGAAGCTGTCAAGTCGGCTATGAGGAGCGGAGCTGATGAAGCTGAGGGGTTCGAGATAAGCGTGAGGAGGATATCCCTGAGCGTTGAGAAGGGAGTATTGAAGACAGCCAGCAGCATTAGGGAAACTGGGCTCGGAGTTATAGCTGTAATAGGTAAGAAGCTGGGTATAGCTTTCGCGACGAATCCTATAGATGGGCAGTCCGTCGGGAAGAGAGCTTATATCAATGCAAAAGCTTCCCCAGAGGATCCAGACTTCCAATCTCTCCCGGACCCCCGTGAAGTGGAGTTAATGGACTGCGTCATGGATCCGAGGATAAGGGACGCTGAGGTAGATGATGCCTCATCTCTCTTCATGGAGTCGATAGATGCAGCTAAGGTATCTCGGAGCATAGTCTCAGTATCCGGTATCTTCGACCTGATCTACAGCGAGGTATCGATATTCAGCTCCAGGGGAGTCGATGCTAGGGAGGGGAGGACCTCTTATCACGTATTCCTAGAGGTATCAGCGAAGGACGGGGATAGGAGGGGATCTGGATTCAATTTCTCGGATGGTAGGGAGCTGGATTCTTTGGATCCAAGGAGACTGGGGGAGGAGGCTGGGGAGATAGCCCTGATGAGCTTGGATTCCACTAGGATAGGTGTCGAGGAGCTACCAGTTATATTCAAACCCAAGTCCCTATACGCGATAATCCCCTTCATAGTAGATCAAGCGGCTAATGCTGAGAACTTACACTACGGGAGGAGCTTCCTCACTGGGAGGCTCTCCACTCAAGTCGCTAGGGAGGGGGTGAGCCTGATAGACGATGGTAGGATCCCCTGGCTCATAGGCAGCTCTAGTTTCGATGATGAGGGGATCCCCAAGGGGAGGACTGTCGTTATCGATAAAGGAGTATTCAAGAGCCCGATATACAATTGGTACGCTGCTAAGAGGGAGGGTAGGGAGAGCACTGGGAACGCCTCTAGGGATTACAGGAGGGCGCCATCTATATCTGCTAATAACGTCCTCTTGCAAGCCCCGGGATTGGAGATGAGTGAGGATGAGCTCATCGATGTCAATAGGGGCATATTAGTGTTGTACACATGGGATACCCCGAACTTAGCTACTGGTGAGTTCAGTGGTATGGCTGAGACAGCTTTCCTCATAGAGAGAGGGGAGATAAAGAAGTCCCTCAGGCAGACTGGGATAGCCTTCACTATAGAAGGGGCTCTGAAGGGGCTGGAGGGTGTCGGTAAGGAAGTAGAGCCCGCGGGCCGATATTACGGGGGATCTATCAGGATAAGGGCCAGGGTCTCTGGACCGGGACTTTAAATCCTCTTTTCATCGGACATACATTAAGGCTCACGACCCCCATCCGACCTCTCCCACTGACCTCCTCCCCGCCCTTCAGGTTTCATCAGTTCCCCGCACCTATTCTGGTTTACAACTGAGAGCCTCGCCATTTATGGCGGGGAGGGGTCAGAGCTCCATCCCATGCCTCCCATCGAGGCACGGGCATCCCTCTGTGGAACATCCCGAAGGACATTCAGGCTCTCAATATAATGCTTTAATAATGCTCGGAGGGGTTTGTGGAAAAGGTTAAATAGGTGTCGTGAGCCGTAATATATGTCTCGATGAAAAGAGGATTGAAAG
>JAJHQZ010000019.1 GCA_020833055.1 Candidatus Korarchaeum sp.
GATAAGTTGAAGGCAGTAGCTTCCTGGCCCACGGGCCTTCCAGAGGCTAGCACAGGGACCATCAGGGTTAAAGTCGGGTTCCCCGCGATGCTGAGGAATGGCGTCATAATGGACGTTACTTCCGTTGAGCAAGCTCAGATAGCTGAGGACTCCGGTGCAGTGGGTGTGATGGTGCTCGATAAACTCCCATACGATGTCAGGAAGAGCGGTGGAGTCGCTAGGATGGCGGATCTCAAGATAATAGAGGACGTGATGAATCACATCACGATACCCGTGAGCGCTAAAGTGAGGATAGGCCACTTCTACGAAGCCTTACTCCTCGAATCCATCGGTGTTGACCTGATAGATGAATCAGAGGTGCTAACACCTGTTGATGAGGCCCATCATATAAATAAGTGGGCCTTCAAAGTGCCTTTCGTCAACGGCTGCAGGGAGCTCTGCGAGGCTCTGAGGAGGATATCTGAGGGGGCATCTATGATAAGGAGTAAGGGGGAAGCGGGAACTGGAAACGTATCTGAGGCAGTTAAGCACTTCAAGCAGTTACTTAGGGCAATAATAACGCTCCACTTATCCCATAAGGATGGAGAGGAGGAGATCTTGAGGGACTTCGCTAGGCAGTGTCAAGTCTCTCAGGGCTTAGTGAACTTAACTGCTAGGATGGGGAGGCTCCCAGTGATAACTTTCGCAGCTGGAGGCATAGCTACACCAGCTGACGCTGCTCTAATGATGTACCTCGGTGCTGATGGTGTCTTCGTGGGCTCAGGTATTTTCAAGAGCCAGGATCCTAAGCAGAGGGCTTTCGCTATCGTCTTAGCCACATCTCACTGGGACGATCCGGAAACGGTAGTTGAAGCCCAGAAGATGGTGAGCGAGAGAGCTTCGATGCTGGGTATCGAGATAAGCTCACTAAAGGCGGAGGAACTGCTTCAGACGAGGGGTGTCTGAATGAGAATAGGGGTCCTAGCACTTCAGGGTGATATAGAGGAGCATGAACAGGCTATCAGGGATTCCTCAAGATCTTTAGGCTTTGATGTAGATGTCGTGAGGGTAAAGAGGCCTGGTGACCTCAAAGGCCTCTCAGGGGTCTTGATACCCGGGGGAGAATCAACTACTATATGGAAGCTATCCCAAGGCGAGTTGATGCTAGCGTTGAGGGATGAGATCTTAAATGGGCTTCCAGCTATGGGAACTTGCGCTGGAGCTATATTCATGGCGAAGGAAGTTAAGGATAGGGTTGTAGGTGAGACGGGCCAAGGTATACTGGGATTGATGGATATGACAGTCATCAGGAACTACTATGGGAGACAGAGGGAGTCTTTCGAGATGGATCTCAATTTGGAGGGGATAGGGAGCGTGAGAGCTGTCTTCATAAGGGCCCCGGCCATAGTTAGGATCTGGGGTAAAGCTAATGCTCTCTCTGAACTCAATGGGACATATCCCGCTGTCATTCAAGATAATATGTTAGCTCTGACCTTCCATCCCGAGCTAACGACGAGTAAGGTACATGAGTGGTTCCTAAGGGAACTGGTGTTAAAATGATCTAATAGATGAATTGCTAGCTAAACTCCGAAGTTACCAGGATTCCCCGATATTTTTTATTTTCATAAGTGCAACTGCCCCAGACCCCATAAAAAATTAATTTCTCTCAGCTCGCATTTAAGGGGCTGACATTGAGGGAGGACTTACTCCAGGAGTTCCCATCATTAGAGAGATACATATACCTGAACACAGCGAGCATAGGCTTGGTACCTAGGAGAACGATAGAGGCCATTAGGGATTTCTCCGAGAGGGTTATGAGAGAGGGTTCAGCTTACCTCGATGAGGATATGGAAGAGGGCATCTTCGAGGAGCTCAGGAGGGCCTCCTCTAGATTGATGAAGTGTGATGAGGATGATGTAGCTATATTCAGTAGCGTCACAGAGGCCATAAATTCACTGGCCTGGGCTTTGAGAGGAGGGGGAAAGATCATCTCGACGAGTTTGGAGTTCCCATCCCTGATATATCCATGGATAAGGGTAGGGAAGGAGAAGAACTGGAGCTTGGAGCTCTTGAAATCGGATCTCCTAGTGGATGAGGACGAGCTCTTGAAGAGGATAACTGAGGGAGTTAGAGCAGTTTGCCTGAGCCATGTGGAGTTCTTGACTGGCCAGAGGTTGAATTTGAGGGAGATAGCTGAGAGGGCTCATGAAGTAGGCTCCTTGCTCATTGTCGATGGGATACAGGCAGCAGGCTGCATTCCTATCGATGTGAAGTCCCTGGATGTCGATTTTTATGTCTTCGGAGGCTATAAGTGGCTTCTAGGCCCTATGGGAGCTGCTGCAGCTTACATAAGGGAGGAGCTATCCGATGAACTCGAGCCCGGTATAGTGGGCTGGCGGTCCGTCGAAGATATGTGGTCCCTCGATGCCTCTAGTATGAAATACGCGAGGGGAGCGAGGAAATTCGAGTACGGCACTAGCTCTTACGATTCGAAGGTGGGCTTGGCTAAATCCATCGAGTACTTGCTCGAGATAGGGATAGAATCGATACATGAGCAAGATATGAGGGTCAGCGAGAGGTTAATGGAGAGGATCAGGGAGATAGAGGGGATTAAGATCGTGACACCCCAGAACAGGGGGCCCATAGTGACTATAGAGACCGATAGGCCTCACGATCTCCTTAAGATGATGGAGAGGGGAGGGAGGAAGCTCATCGCCAGCGTCAGGAGAGGGCTGATCAGGTTCTCCATCCACCTCTACAACGATTACGAGGACGTTGAGGAAGCCTCTGACCGCTTGGCTGAAGCTGTCAAGAGTCTATCCTGACGATCCGAGTTGCGAAATAGTAAAAGATTGAGAAAGCGTCGAATGGGGCGAGGCTTTATAGAATCCCTCGCATCTATCATTGGGAGAGAAATTATTTCCATCCTTCGCAAGAGAGCTATTTATCATAGTACGAGAGCTCTCATTGGACTTGATATTAGCTTTCAATCACAATAGTGCTATTCAAGAGTCCTATCCTCCCCCGGCGGGTGGGAAGATGTCTATGGAATCCCCCTCCTCCACCTCAGTATCTAGCCAGTCTAAGAGCCTTATGTTCCTCCCGTTCAGTAATATCATGAAATTCTCATATCCAAAATCCTCAAGAACTCCCTTCAGATCCTTCAGCTCATCTAGAAGCTCTGAAAATTTCACTTTATTCCTACCCAAACTCAGGGTCTTGCTCTTCCATCCCAGTTTCTCCCTCAGCGTCAGGTATACCCTTACCTCCACCATCGCCTCATACAGGCGTCCCTCACTTATATTCATTCGGGAGCTAACTCGAATCCCTCGATTCAGAGGGGACAGTATGAGAGTCCGTGTAAGTAAGGGCAGTGCGAGCATGAGGGTTTATTCCCCCAGCAATCCGTTTCATTGCTCCTAGTGATCAAGCAGTAGTTTACGAGGTTGCAATCTAAACAGGAGGGGAGTCTCAAGAAGTAGAGCCTGAAAAACATCTTATAAGATTTCCTCCATATATCTATGAGGCCCTCCCTCTTTATATCTCCTAGTATCACCTCATTTATCCTCCTCTCCACCCCTAGGACCTTTGTCCTCCAGTTCCTCGAGTAATATATGCAGGGAGATACTATACCATCGCACCTGATGAATAGGGCTCTGTTTGAGAAGAAGGGGCAAGATCTATATGTTTTTGGGGCTAAATTTGGGATAACCACTTTTACTCCACTCTCAAGGATCTTTAGGGGGACTAGATCGAGTTCCCTCCTGAGCCTATCGAGGCAGCCCTCATCGTCTATGCAACTCAGATCGACTCCTCCGGGGTAGTGTATGTAATTGCTGAACCTGATCTCGCTCATGCCCAAGTCCCTGGTGAGCTCGATAGATCTGCTGACCTCACCTACATTTAGCTTCGTTATAGTGAATATCGCATTTACCTGAGGCTTAACGCTTCCTTTCTCTATTTTAAGTTCTAGAAGCTTCTTCAAACCTCTCATAACTTTTGAGAGATCTCCCGGCTTTCTTATATCCCTGTAAAGTTTGATATCATAGGCATCTATGCTGACGAAGACCTCATCCACCCCTAATCCAACGAGCTCCTCAGCCATATCCTCTAGAGCGGAGCCATTCGTATTCAGAGCTACTGTGAATCCCAGCTCCTTAGCGGTCCTAAGCATCTCGATCATTTTCGGGTTCAATGATGGCTCTCCCCAGCCGGAGAGGACTAATTTGCTCACTCCAGCCTCCATCCCCTTCCTCAAGATTTGCTCCAGCATATCGTAACTCATATTGCATTTCTTAAAGTTTGAGACAGCATTTTTAAAGCAATGTGTTGAGGTTGAACCTGACGGAGAGCAAGGTCATTAAGGAGCCTCTGCCATCCGAGGACGTCCTGAGGGCTTGGCTGGGAGGAAGGGGCCTAGGGGTTTATTACATGCTCAAGGAAGTGGATCCGAAGGTAGATCCGCTGAGAGCCCAGCCGCTCCGGCCCCTACAATAGCTACCCTAATACCATTAGAGCTCCTCCTCTCCCTGCAGAGGAAGGCGAACTTCAATGATATCAGCCTAGGGATAGGCCGATGGAACAATAAATTATTTCCCATCCATGAGGTCCCTGTAGTACTCCATCACCAGCTTCTTCACCGCCCTCCTCAGGATCTCTGTGAGGCTAGCTTGACTCATCCCCAGCATATCAGCCAGCTCCCTCGTCCTTATTCTCCTGGGGAAGTCGAAGTACCCCATCCTCACAGCAGTCAGGAGGACCTCCTCCTGCCTCTCCGTGAGCATCCGACCCCTTTTGACTATCGAGATTATCCTGAACCCCTTATATGACTTAAGAGCTGATGAGAGCTTCCTGAGGGTCTGCCTGCTCGGCAAGATGAGCTCGCACCTCATCTCATCATTCCTCATATTAGCTGAGATAAGGAAAGCTTTAGTCGATGAGAGGAGCTTGCAAAGCCCACATCCCTCCGATTCCAACATCCTGACCTTATTCGTCCCCTCCCGGATCTCAACAGCATGTATCATTTTATCTCCATATGGTCTGATCCCTATTATCTTGAATTCCTTTATTCCATTCTCCCTAAGTAATTCTGAGACTTTGCATTCCTCATTTTTGACTCTGAATATTATCCCGAGGGGTTCCCCTTTCCTCATATTCCTAACATGTTAGGGTACTTAATTATCTTTTCCACCCCCCTAAAATAGGGGATGCCTATGTTCCCGGGAGAGGAACTCTTAACGCTCCTTTCTTCCCTCCTACTGCTCTCGATTTCCCTTTACAAATATCTAAAGAGTAAGGAGATTTCTTATGCTATGTGGTCGATAGCTGCTCTCTCTTTCCTCATAATAGCTGCTGCTCTAGCCCTCTTGAAGCTGGATGCACTCTCGCTCCCGATAACTCCATACGTCGGGGCCCTCTATCCGGCTTTCATGGCAGCCGGAGTCCTCGGAAAGGACCACTGGAGGAAGTATGTGATCTTCATATTGCTAATGCTTCTCCTGATGGTGATAGGTCAGCTCTCATATAAGTTGATATTCACGGGAGCCGAGGTAATCCTGCACTCCGTTTCCGGCCTGATAATAACATTCCTGCCGTTCATAATGGTCGCTATGAGGAGAGCTCCTCCGACAGAAAGCTTGATAGGGCTGGGTGGCTTGCTCATCTCAATAGGAGGCCTGGCCCTCGCGACGCTATTAGCTCAGAAACCTCTCCTCCCCATGGAGACCGTTATATTCCTGCTGCACCCATTACTATTCCTCTCAGCGTTCCTAATGGCTGCGGGCATATATTTATGCAGGAGGGGTTGATTTGGACCCGGTAAGGGCCCATATGATCCTAGCCTTCACTCTAGCTGTGCTCTTAGTCGGCTGGGGGGTCCTCCTATCCCCTCCCTTCAGGGAGCTCAGGGCCTCGCTCGGTTTACCGACGGAACTCCCAGGGGCTAGATACAATCCGGAAGTGAAGGCAGCTGAAATAATAAATAAGGATGAGGAGGGTGCTGAATTCTTCTTAGCGAGAGTAGCCCACTATTATCACGCTCTTTTCGCCACTCTCCTCTACGGGATGCTAGTAGCGTTCAGCTCCATGAGGAGGGATTTAATAGGGGCTGATATCCTCAACATAACCCTCATAGGAACTCTCTTCACTATGATAGGGGCTCTAATTTACTCATATGTGAGTAGGACATTCTTCTGGCATGGTCTATTCATAGCAGGCCTCTCCATACTCTTCTCCTCAGGTCTATTGACTCTCCTGAGGTTCAGACCATCTAAAACTCTGGATCTCGCTTTAATAGTCGCCCTTATACTCCTCCTAGGCGGTGGAGCTATAGGAGCTTACGTAGGGAGCAGTTACATCAGCGAGGAGGCATCAGGAGGCTTCGAGAGGGCGAAGATACTAGCTAGGTTCAACCCGGATCTGGCTGAGGATAATGAGATCTGGAGGGCCATGACTGGCCATCTCCATACGATGGTAGCACTAGCGACCACTATAACTTTCTTACTAGGCGTTTACAAGATAGGGATCCCGAATGGAAGGTTTGCGAAGGTATCGATACTTTTAGTGATCCTAGGGGAACTCGTGATGGCCATAGCATCCTATTCAGTTTGGTTCTTCGGGAAAATAGCTCACCTCATAATAACTCCTGCGGCTCTCATCCTGATAGCTTCAACCCTGATCCTATCATTTCTAGTGGGCGGTTACAAATTCAAGGAGAGCTTCAGAGAGCCGAAGGGCCTCCTCCTCTGGGGGCTCAGGCTGGGCAATATATGGACTTGGGCCTTCATAGCCCTACCCGGCGCTATAGTCGCGATTAGCTTAAGAAAGCCCCTCTTCTTCAAACCAGAGTTCAGAAGTGAGCTTTGGGATTGGGCTGAGTTATCTTATAATATAGGCCATTGGCACATAATAGTTGTCCTATGGGGTGTTATGCTCCTCCTGGTATATCTAGCTGATGTACGCTCTAAGTGGGCCTCAGCAGCGGGCTGGCTCTCCCTGATAGGGATGCTGGGAGCAACTGCCGCCACTAACCTCTATATGCTCGCCAATCCCCCCGGCCCCTACTCCCCGAATCCCTACTCAAATATCTGGCTCTCGACGATTGTAGAGCCTTCCCTCATCCTAATGTCAATAGGCATCGCCGCGAGCTATATAATCTTCCTGCTGGACAGCCTCAAATAACCTTTTTCACTATGAGGACGTTGCAAGGGGCATTCCTCACGACTCCCTCGCTGACGCTACCCAGGAGGAGCTCCCTTATCTTGCTCATCCCCCTGGCCCCCATGACTATCAAATCGAAATCCCCCTCCTTAGCCAATTCCACTATCTCATGGACAGCGTGACCCTCCCTTATCACTTTCTCCACTTCAACCCCTTCCTTTGAAGCTGATTCAGCGTATTTGCTCAGAATATCCTCCGCAGCTCTCTTCTCGGCATCTACTAGCCTCAGGAAGTCGGAAGGATTCACTATAGGAGAGTAAGGGATGAAGGGGGTCTCAGGAGATACTATGGGCATTATACTGACGGATGAGACGTAGAGCAGGGTCAATTTGCTCCCATATCTTTTAGCTATATCAATGGCCACTTCGAGAGCCCTGTAGGAGTTCTCGGAGCCATCTATGGGGACGAGGATCTTGCTGAACATAAAATATCCTGATCGTATGCAATTTAAACCCAGCAGATAGTTTTTTAAGATAGCCCCGGCATACGCTGAGATGGGTCCAGTGGATCTCCTCAAGCTCGGGGTCTTCCTCCTCGGTATCTCAGCCCTCATACTGGCTTCTATAGCGCTTCACTCCTACTTAACCCAGCCCCGCGGACCGTATGAGAGATTCTGGGCTTACTGCAATTTCAACACAGTGATAATAAGGGCTAATGAGGATCTGAGGAATGTATCAGTCTTGGACGCCAATGGCAGCCTGATCTGTAACTTCGATGAGATCCCGAAGGGCTCAGATAGAGTGTGCAGGGTCGGTGGGGATGGCGTCTACAGAGTGGTCTCGGGAGGGGAGGAAAGGGCCGTCGTTTGCATTCCAATAGCTCCTAGACAGGCTCCGGGAGGAGACTGAGAGCTCTCACTTCAAAAAAATTAGTGATCTAGGGATGGGTCATACCTGGCTGAGCCCCCGTATTTACTCAGCCTCCAGCTGACGTAGAAGGGCATATCTTCGGGCCCTCCTATCTCCAAGAACGCCTTCAAATGCATGCTCTTCTCTAAATTCCCGAGGAATCCCATGAGCTCTTCATCCCCACTGAACCCCAGTAGCTCGAGCCTCTCCTCCCCGCTGCAGTTCTGTATGTGGAGGGCCGCTTTCACCTTGGGCTCATCCGGACCTCTGCCAACTAGCTTAGTTAGGAGATCGGGATCGGGGGCATATCCGAAGATCAGGAAGAACCTCTCCGCAAAGATGAACGACCCTCACCTCAGCCTCACTACTCCTATAAAAAAATTTCGGTCACTCAGCAGCTCCGCGTTGGGGCCTGAGGATGAAGTAGCTCAAGATCATCAGCGCTATCGCGAGCAGCATAGCAGCTAATATGAGGAGGAGGGGCTTATCCCCCACTCCGAAGCATATGGGGAAGAAGAGGATCACTATACAGCCGCCGAAACTTAATGATGCTTCCCCCGATATCATAGCTAGGATGGGGATTAGGAGTAACGCTATAAAGGCTAGGAGGAAGCCGGAGAGTATTAGTAGATGCCCGAGCCTCATCGCAACCACCCCATCATGAATATAATGAAGGTGACTATTGTTAAGACGAGAGCCAGTATTATTAGGCCCTTCGCCACCCTCTGGTCCGTCCCGAATATTATGGGCAGTGGTCCTATTATCAGGACGCCCCCTCCTCTGACCTCCCTCTCTCCTCCCAGGGAGAGGAGTATGAATCCCATCAGTATGAGGAGGAACGCCACTATCAGCATTAAGATTACCACTCCATACATAGGCCTTCTATCTGGATTTATTTTTAAGCGTTTTCATCCCTAGGGCCCCTCTGATGATTTAATGATACCCTTAGCATATAAGAATATTCCTCCACTCCTATTGGGATCTCCGCTACCCTGAGCAGCGTGAGATGAGCTTTCCCATTCCCAATATCACGCGAGCAGAAATGCAGAATTCCATGAGCATGGATGAAAACTCTATATCCTTTGCCCCCTGAATGATCCGATGGTTCAAGCGGCGAAGGTATTCGTATTGCCCCCTCTCGCTCCCGAGGATATAGCTAAGAGGATGAGGGGATTCTCGAAGCTAAAGAGGGAGAATTTAGCTGGTAGAGAGATCGAAATTGGTTCGAGCATCCTCGATCTATATTCAGAGGATGGGAAGCTGATAGGGACTTTCGAGGAGAACTTACTCCTATCGCTCAAGTATAAGGACGAGGTATTGAGAGCTCCTCTGACCGTCAGAACTCCTTTCATCTTCGTGAGGGGGGAGGGAGTCACTCACCTAATAGTGGCTGCGAGGAAGAATAGAGCTAATAGGATAGCTGGGCAGCTATCCTCAATAATATCTGATGAGAAGGGATTCATTCAGGAGGCCTGGATCCCTTCTGAGGAGTTCAGGAAGTTATATGAGGGGAGGATGGGTACGGTCAAGGTCATCTTCTTCAGTGACGTGAGGATCCCCAACGTGAGGAAGCTGTCCCTGTACGGCGAGGAGCTAGCTAGCACTAGCCTGTATCAAGAGTATCTGAAGCTGGGCAGAGTATGGTACGTGGTCTTCGAGCCTGAGGATGGCTTAATCGTGGGGTTGACTAGGAATTGTGCTGTGACCTTCTTCTCCAGGGTTAGCCTGGAGGAGGCTGTAGCTTTCATAGAGAGGGAGATACTGCCCAGGGTGACGGAATGATTTTTAAGCAGAGGGACTAAATGGATTTATGCTGAGTTACAGGGACGTCAGTAAGCGATACGGCGACGTGATCGCTCTCAAGGGCGTCACTCTGGAATTCCAACCTGGGAAAATACATGCCCTTCTGGGCCCTAATGGTTCCGGGAAGTCTACTCTGATGAAAATAGCGTTAGGGCTCGTGAAACCTGATTCGGGGAGCGTCAGGGTTTATGATGTAGATCCAGTCAGGGATCCGATAGGGGCTAGGAGGCTCATAGGCTACGTCCCGGAGGAAGTGCTCATTTACGAGAGCCTCACCCCATCCGAATGGTTCAGTTTCGTCGGGAGCATCTACGGGATGGATAGGGAGCTCCTGAGGGAGAGGTTGGATACCCTCATAAGGGTCGTTCAGCAGTTTCTGAGTAGTTAACTTTTTATAGCTCTTCTCAACAATTCTTTACATAATGTGTGAAAAACTGCTAACTCTCCGAGAGGCTTGTAGAAGGTTGGGAATACATCCCAATACGCTCAGGAAGTGGGATAAACAGGGGAAGATAAGGGTCGTCAGAACTGTCGGCGGTAGGAGGAGGATACCTGAGAGTGAAGTTGAGCGTTTAATGGGATTTGTTAGGCCTGATGTCTCGGGGAAGGCGGTTATCTATGCAAGGGTCTCCTCCCACGACCAAAAACAGAAGGGCGATCTAGAAAGACAGAAGCAAAGCTTGCTGGAATACGCTAAATCAA
>JAJHQZ010000020.1 GCA_020833055.1 Candidatus Korarchaeum sp.
CGGAGGATTATGATAGACCTGCCCAGGACAGTGGACTTCGATGGGAGGAGGGTCATCTTAGTCGATCAGAGGAAGTTACCTCAAGAGCTCTCTTTCGTGGAGTGCTACGATATAGAGTGCGTGGCCTCAGCTATAAGAGGAATGGTAGTCAGAGGGGCCCCTGCTATAGGAGCTACAGCAGCCTTCGGTCTAGCTCTCCACTCTAAGAACATCGGGACCGGGAGTAGGGATGAGCTGCTGAAGGAACTCAGGAGGGCAGCTGATATTTTGAGATCGACTAGGCCGACAGCATACAACATGTTCTGGGCGATAAATAGGGTCATGAGGGCTGCTGAATCCTCTGAGGACGCTGAAGATTTGAGGAGGAAGGTGGAGGAGGAAGCTAGGAGGATAGCTGAGGAGGATATCGAGGCCAATATCGCGATAGGTGAGCACGGGAAGGTCCTGATAGAGGACGGGTATAGGGTGATGACGATATGCAACGCTGGTTCACTAGCCACAGTCTGGTTCGGGACAGCTACAGCCCCCATGTACATGGCTAAGATGCAGGGAATTGATTTCGAGGTCTACGTGCTGGAGACGAGGCCAGTTCTCCAGGGAGCTAGGATAACTTCCTTCGAGCTGAGGAGAGCTGGCATACCAGTTAAGCTAATAGTAGATGGGGCAGCTGGTTACGTTATCTCCGAGATAGGGATAGATCTAATAATAACGGGGGCCGATAGGATATTATTCGATGGCACTGTATTCAATAAGATAGGCACATATACCCTCTCCGTCTTAGCGAAGGAGCACGGGGTCCCCTTCTATGTAGCAGCTCCTACATCTACTTTCGATCCCCTCTCGAGGAGGGAGGATGTGAGGATAGAGATGAGGGAAGCTGATGAAGTCGCTGTGATAAACGGGAGGAGGATAGCGCCGGAGGGTATAACTATACTCAATCCCGCTTTCGATAGGACGCCCCCTGAGAACGTGACCGGTATAATAACTGAGAGGGGGATAATCAGGAAGCCCTTCGAGGAAAAAATAAGGGAGCTCATTGGAAGCCGGGCGGCCTCACCTTGACTACCTCTTGATTCACTAGATTCGGGGGTACCTCTCCCCTCTTGAAAGCTATCAGATTCTCAGCGACCATCTCAGCCATCCTAGATCTCGTCTCATAACTGGCGCTCGCGATATGAGGGGCCAGGACTACGTTATCGAGACCGAGGAGGGGATCGTCAGGGGGTATCGGTTCCTGCTCGAATACATCGAGGCCAGCGCCAGCTATCCATCCCTCCTTGAGCGCTCTATACAGAGCTCTCTGATCTACTACCTTCCCCCTGGACGTATTGACTAGGATCGCTGTACGCTTCATCTTCCTCAACTGCTCCTCCCCTATCATATGATACGTCTCCTCAGTCAGGGGGACGTGGAGGGAAACGAAATCGGATTCCTCGAGTAGTTTCTCGAGGGGGACGTACTCCACACCGAGCTCCTTCTCCAAGTCCTCCCTCCTTATCGTGTCATAGTAGAGGACCCTCATACCGAAGCCCTTGGCCCTCCTAGCTACAGCAGCTCCTATCCTGCCCATCCCCACTATCCCCAGGGTCCTCCCGTAGACATCGTAGCCCAGCATCATCATTGGGTGCCACGCTACCTTCCACTTCCCCTCCCTGACGTACTTATCCGCTTCAACTACCCTCCTAGCTGCAGCCATCAGGAGGGCGAATGCGAAATCGGCTGTAGTCTCTGTTAGCACTCCCGGTGTGTTCGTGACGTAAATCCCTCTCTTAGTCGCTTCCTTTACGTCTATGTTATCGTAACCCACGGCTAATTGAGCCACTATCCTCAGCTTGGGGGCGGCTTCGAATACTTCAGCATCTATCGGATCCGTTAACAGGGATACGAGGGCATCGCAATCCTTAACTCTCTCAATTATGACTCGCTTGGGTGGAGGGGCCTCGTCCTTCCAGAGATCTACCTCGAAATGTTCCTCTATCTTTGAGAGACCTCTCTCCGGGATCTCCCTAGTTACGAAAACTCTGGGTCTCATATGCAATAGCACTCCCCTATTTTTTTTATCTTTTTATCTCCTGGATGTGGGGAGGCAGGTGATGAGTATTTAGGCTGGAGCCCGAGAGGGAGGATGGGAAGTTCGAGTACAAGTTGAAGCTAGAGGCTGGCTCAGGGGATAGGATAGAGAAGCTAGTGACCCAACTGAACTATAGGCTCAATGAGGGAGGTGGAGAAGCATTTTACGAGCTCGGAATAACTGATGACGGTATCCCAGTCGGTCTGACTGATGAGGAGGCTTCAGAATCACTGAAAGTGATCGAGAAGATAACTGAGAGGCTGGGAGCTAAGTTCATGGTAGTGAGGAAGGAGAGAGCGCCTAGAGGATATGTCTACGAGCTCTTGATAAGGAGGACGTTGGATGTCCCACCTATACAGCTCTCAATAGCTCTGCTAGGTAATGTAGATGCCGGGAAGTCCACACTGAAGGGGGTCCTCATCTCCGGGAGCTTGGATGACGGGGATGGCCTAGCTATGAGCCAAGTAGCTAGGTACTTGCACGAGCTCAAGTACAGGAGGTCCTCATCCGTCAGCCATCACATACTCGGCTTCGATGATACGGGGGCTCCAGTCAACGATGCCCTCTCCTACAATGAGGCCGAGATATACTTGAGGTCATCTAAAGTGATAACTCTAGTGGACTTAGCTGGGCATGAGAGATATCTCAGGACGACTCTCAAGGGTATAATGGGTTCCCTCCCTGATTACGCAGCTCTAGTAGTTTCAGCGAACGCTGGTCCGATAGGGAGCTTCAGGGAGCACTTAGGTCTATCTCTGGTCCTCAGCATACCTATCTTCATAGTCGTGACTAAGCTAGATATAACGCCGAAGGAAGTGCTGAAGAGGAACTTAGAGAGCCTGATCGGGATATTAAAGCTACCAGGGGTGAATAAGATCCCCCTATTAGTGAAGGATGAGAATGATTGCGCATTAGCCGCTAGGAACATGCCCCAAGGCAGAGTGACCCCTATATTCCTCGTATCCAATGTCACTGGGGAGGGGCTAGGCTTACTGAAGAAGTTCCTCAATATGATACCTCCTAGGATCAACTGGAGTGAGAGGCTGAGCGGGAAGTTCCTCAGTTACGTGGATGAGAAGTTCAACGTACCCGGGGTGGGCCTCGTCCTATCCGGGTTGATAGAATCGGGCTCTATATCAGTGGGCCAGAGGGTCCTCCTGGGCCCCTTCGAGGATGGTTCGTTCAGGGCAGTGAGGGTCAAATCGATCCATGTGAACAGAGTGAACGTCGAGAGGGCTAACGCTGGTCAATTCGCGACATTCGCTGTGACTAACGTGGATTACGATGAAGTTAGGAAGGGGATGGTCCTGATAGACGACCCTAAGCCATCCGCCGTGAGAGTGTTCAAGGCTAGAGTCAGGGTGCTCCACCACCCGACGACTATAAAAGTCGGGTATGAGCCTGTGATCCACCTAAAGACGATAAGACAACCAGCTAAACTCATAGATTCATCTAAGCAGTACTTGAGGACTGGAGATATCGCTGAAGTCTCATTCAAATTCATGATAAGGCCGGAGTACGTCAGAGTGGGTGACCAATTCGTCTTCAGGGAGGGAAGGACGAAGGGGATAGGTGAAGTGATATCGCTCGTGGAGTAGGTCGGATTGAGGGTTAAAGTAGCTAATAGAATTTTCGAGAGATCGATATCAGATAAAGATTTTGAATACATTAAGGAGAAATTGAAATCAGTTTGTAGGTTTGAGCCCTCATCAGCTACATGGGTCTTCGATCCTAAGAAAGCCCTGTGCAGGGATCCGAGTTTCCTGCAGGAGATATTTGGGGTCCCTAGGGACCTGATAGAGGGGGAATTGAGGAAGTATAGGGAACAACTGGATGAGAGGTTGAATAAGATCTTCGATAGCGGGAAGTTCGCCTTCCTCCCCTGCGGGGAGGTTAGGGAGCCTTTCAGACTCGAGGATGGTCTAGCTGTCGTGGAGATAGAGAAGCTCAGGGATATGATCTCTAGGGAGGGGCCTCTAGTTATCTCAGCTATCATCAGCTCGATAAACGGTTATTACATAGAGGAGCACTTAGATAAGCTGAGGAGATCGGGCAGGGAAGTAGTCATCAGGGACTCCGGGAGGGGCCTCTTAATAGATCATACAGATATGAACTTCCTCAAGGATCTGGAATCGATATCCAGTGTGAAATACTACGTTAAAACTATAAGGGAGGTGAGGGTCTATGAGATCCCGATAATCAGGAGGTCCGGGAACCGTATTGAAGCGCCTTACTTCGCTCACTATTGGATAAGGAGGATAGCTGAGAAGAACGGCCTCTCAGTGAGGGATGAAGTCAATTGGCCAGATTCCGAGCTCAAGTTATCGAGGAACTTCTCCCTCTACGATTTCCAAGAGGCTGCTGTAGAGGAATGGGAGAGGAGAGGGAAATTCGGGACTGTAGTGATGCCCACTGGCGCTGGTAAGACTTACGTCGGGTTGGAAGCTATATTCAGGACCTCTAAGAGCACTTTAATATGCGTAGTCACTGAGGAGATGGTCGGGCAGTGGAGGGAACTGATAAGGGAGAAGCTATCGTACAATCCAGCTATCTTCTCGGGGAGGAAGAAGGAAGTGAGACCCATAACTGTCGGCATTTATAATTCAGTCGCTAAGCATATAGATTCCCTCTACGATAAGTTCTCCTTGGTGATATTCGACGAAGTCCATCACGTCCCGGCATCCACTTTCAAGGAAGTGGCCTTCAGGTCGAAAGCTAAGTACAGGTTGGGGCTCTCAGCTACACCGGAGAGAGCGGATGGGAACGATCACTTGATATTCTTGACTTCAGGTGAGATAGTCTACAAGATAAGTTTCCCTGAGCTCCTCTCCAGGGGCTTCCTAGCCCCCGTCAGGCATCACATAGTTTACGTGGATCTCACTGACGAGGAGAGGAGGGAGATGGGGAGGGAGCTATTCCTGGCTAGAGATGAGGAGGAGAGGAAGCTCATAGAGAAGAAATATGCTCTCAAGGCTAGGAATAAGGTAAGAGAGGTCCTGAGGATAATGGAGGAAGTTAAGGATAGGAAGGTCCTCATCTTCACTGAGTACATAGATCAAGCTGAGGAGATATACAAGGAACTGAGGAAGAAGTACAAAGTGGAACTGATGATAGGGAAGACATCGGGGAGGTCAGAGATATTCGAGAGGTTCAAGAGGGGTGATATAAATGTCATAGTCACTACTAGGGTTCTGGACGAGGGGATAGATGTACCTGATGCCGATGTAGCTATAATAGTGAGCGGATCCGGCTCGAGGAGGCAGATGGCCCAGAGAGTGGGTAGAGTAGTCAGGGGGGCTCCCGGTAAGGTAGCGGATGTCTACGAGATAGTTACGAGGGGGACTATAGAGGAGAAGTTATCCAGAGTCAGGAGGAGGGGGATAGGGTTCCTAAAGGCATACAGAGATCTCAAATATCACTGAGATATGGATCCTCCTCAGTAGATTATGCGACTATACGTCTCGGATTGCTTGAGATGAGCTTTAGGAATCCCCCAATCATTAGGAACTGCCTTCCGCATGAAACTATGCGGGCTGTGTCTTAGCAAATCCTCCTCTCTCCGAAAATTCATGCACTGATATTTCCCTTGGGATTCCGCGACCTCCGTCATGGATGAGCTTCTCGGTACGCAATGTTTTTATAAAAGTTAGGCTAGCCTAACTTCAGGTCCAGATGCTACCGCTATCCGAAGTTAAGCAAGGCAGCAGGGGGAGAGTAGTAGCGATAACAGCCGGATACGGAGCGACCAGAAGGTTGATGGAGATGGGCATTATACCGGGGGAGACTGTCGAGGTCCTCTCAAATTACTTCGGGCCTGTAGTAGTCAGAGTGAGGGGAGTCACTTTCGCCCTAGGTAGGGGACTCGCTTCTAAAGTCTTAGTGGAGGTGATCGAGTGAGGGAAATTTTAGTAGCTATAGCTGGCTCACCTAACGTGGGGAAGAGCACTCTATTCAATAGGATAACGAGTGGGAACGTTCACGTAGCCAACTGGGCGGGAGTGACACTCCAGAGGTACGAGGGGAGCGTCTCATACAGCGGGAAGAGGCTCAGGATAGTCGACCTGCCAGGGACTTACAGCCTATCGGCTAGGGATCTGGGGGAGAGATTAGCCCTGGATTTCATAGTTAACGAGAGACCCGATGTCCTAGTCATAGTAGTCAGTGCTACTGAGCTGGAGAAATCCCTCTACTTAGCTGTAGAGGCGATGGAGCTCTATGGAAAGGTGGTGATAGCCCTCAATATGATAGATGCTGCTGAGAAGAGGGGGATCCACATAAACTTCGATGGGCTCGAGAGGAGCTTGGGCGTCCCAGTAGTCCCGGTATCGGCTCTGAAGGGGATAGGGATAGGCAAGCTCATGAGGGCGATATTGGAAGTTGCTGAGGGTAGGGCCGGGGGGAAGGGGCCACTGAGGGTCGATTACGATGGCCTCGAGAGGTACATAGCGAAACTGAGTGAGATCCTAGATCACGGCAATTATCCGGCTAGATGGGCAGCCCTGAAGGTCTTAGAGGGTAGCCTCCCTCCGGAGAATCAGGAAGCTGAGGGAATATGTGAGGAAGCGAGGAGGGATTTAGCTATAGATCCCTTGAGCTTGATAATAGCCTCGAGGCACGAGTTCGTGGACAAGATAGTGAGGGAGAACGTCAAGAGGGTGAAGGTATCGGGCCCCAGTTTAGAGGAGAGATTGGATAGATTACTGCTTCATCCCTTGATCGGTCCAATAGCATCTATTCTCCTCATATCCTCAGCATTCTTCATAATATTCACTTTGAATACAGGTTTCCCCTTCAACATGATCCTGAGGTTCCTGGGAATGGGAGAGGCCTCTGAGATAATCGAGAGCTACAGCTTAGTGGGACTTCTAGGCTCATTTTTCGATACGCTGGCTGAAGTATCCTCAAATCTCCTATCATCAATAGGGCTAGATCCCATTTTGGTCCGCTTCATATCGGAAGGGGTAATAGGGAGCCTGGGAGCATTGCTCTCATTCGTACCGATCCTCATACTCACTTACGTAGTTTTAGGGGCTCTCGAGGACAGCGGTCTCTTCCCGAGGGCAGCTACTGTGCTAGATAGCGTATTCAGGAAGTTCGGATTGAGCGGGAGGGCATTCTTTCCGGCGTTGATAGGGATAGGTTGCAATGTCCCCGGGATAATAGCGACTAGAGGCATCGAGGATGAGCGGGAGAGGATAGTCGTTGGAGTTTCAGAACCTTTCATCCCATGCCAGGCCAGGCTAGTTGTTCTATTAGCGATATCGCTTGCGGCATTCTCATCGCCACTGATTCAAGCGTCCTTAATGCTCTCAATCTATATACTCGGCATACTAATATTCTTACTATCATCTAAGCTCTTGAGGACGATCATGGGATGGAAGGGGCCTACAGAACTGCTCATGGAGCTCCCGCCTTATCATAGGCCTAGCCTGAGGGTGATCTGGTGGTACTCTAAAGCTAATGTGATCCACTTCCTGAGGAAAGCTGGATTGATAATACTCATCATGAGCTCCCTCACATGGCTCATCCTGAATATAGGCCCATCGGGATACGTGGAGGATCCCTCCAATAGCTTCGCTTTCATGTTAGGTAATGCCCTAACGCCTATACTGAGTTTAGCTGGCTTGGGAGATTGGAGGTATGCCCTAGCTCTCGAAGTAGGGTTCGTAGCTAAGGAAGGGCTCCTATTAACTTTCTCCCAGCTAGCTGGTTCACCCGATCCGGTAAGTGCGATTAAGTACGTGGGAATAACTCCTCTCAAGGGGATCTCGCTCTCCCTCATGATGAGCTTCTACGTCCCATGCTTAGCTACTTTATCGACAATGTTATCTGAGCTGAGGAAGTTGAAGTACGTAGCTTTAGCTGTGATATTGGAGCTCTCGGTATCACTGATACTAGCTTCGATCTCTTACAACTTGGGATCAGCGTTAGGGTTCAGTTGATCGGCTGAGGTCACTCCGATCACGTGAGTTAAAGATTTTGAGGAGAATCTTATATCGTATACCCTCCATACCCCTCGATGGACGGCCTGGATATCAGCATACTCAGTGAACTCGTCAAAGACGGTAGGATAACTGTCAGCGATTTGGCGAAGAAGTTAGGGGTCCCCAGGACGACTCTCGATTCTAGGATGAGGAAATTAATTGAATCAGGGATAATAAAGAGGTTCACGGCTATCTTAGATTACAAGAAGATCGGGTATCAGATAACAGCATTCGTACTCGTCCAAATAAAGAGGAGGAAGCCGGAGCAGGGGAAATCGAATCAAGAGATATTCATAGAGGATGTCGCGAGGGAGTCCGAGGAGAGGGGGGACCTCCCCTGGATAGAGGAAGCTCACATAATAACGGGGGATTATGATGTATTACTCAAGGTGAGAGCTAGGGACATGGATGAGCTGACGAGGTTCTTGATAACTGAGCTGGCTAGACACCCTGATGTAGAGAGGACCCACACGATCATGGTCCTCAAGAGCCCATATTCGAGTCCAGATCCCCTCAAGAAATTCTCCCCTTGAGGTATCTTATTATGGGCACCTCCCTCTCTATATCCTGAGTTATCAGCTCCCAGAGTATCCTGGGCTTCCCGAACCTCCCCGTCCTTATGATCTTAGAGGGCGTGACTATGAGATATACTGGCATGTCCTGAGGTTCCATCGGGACCCTCTCGACTATCTGAAGGTCGTGGACAGTAGTAGCTACTGGAGTCCTCTCGTCCATAGCTCCGATCTCACCTAGTATCCCGTACTCGAGATCAGAGTAACCGTGACCCTTCCCGACCCTTCCACCCTCCCTATCTACAGCTACTGAACCAGTTACCTTGAGATCTATCTTAGGGACCTCTAAGACCTTCTTCCCGTATTTGAAAGCTCCAGATATCGTAGACGCCTCCGAGTACCTAGTGATAGGTATCCTCTTAGGATCGAGGAGCAGGA
>JAJHQZ010000021.1 GCA_020833055.1 Candidatus Korarchaeum sp.
AGGGGAGATCCGGCGCAGAATACGATTTCACGATAGCTGTATGGTTAGAGGGATCTGATGAGCCCATAGCAGTACTGGATTTCGTCAGAGGTCCTATCGATGATGAGAGACTCCTCTCATTCTTCGCCAAGTCCCTCGATGTCATGGCGAAGGAGAGGATATTAGTTACGCAAGCGAAGGACAGCTTAATGGAAGCGAAAGCGAGTAGGTTGGGCATAAGGGTCTTCGAGCTGGAGGATGAGGATCTCGTAAGGAAGATAGGGGAAGTGCTGCTTTCTCTGCATGTAAAAGGGAGTGAGACATGAGGAGGATATATCTCACCCTCTTCCTGATCTTCCTCAATATCTCATTGATGCCCTTCTTCATAGGTGGGATGCACACATTCCTCGCTTACGCTTTCGCTCTGATATTCGCTATCTATTTCTCAGCTCAAGCTTTCATATCGATGGATAGCAAGCTGCTAGGAGGGGCCGCTCTCTTCTCCCTCCTCATAATAGTCCCCATCTCCTTAGCTTTAGTAGCCTCCCTGGAGAGCCTCAGCACCTTCGAGACGATCCTCTATGGGATAATAGCATTCGGCTTCACTTTGATATCTTGGCATTACCTCCTCTTGGTGCCCCTAGCTGCCTACTATAAGAGGATGGAGGAGATAGAGGCGAGGAAGCCCCTGCTCTACAGACCTCTGGTTAGCGTGATAATCCCAGCTAGGAACGAGGAGAAAGTGATAGGGTCCACGATAAGATCTGTTCTGGAGTCCGATTATGAGCCAAAGGAGGTAGTGGTAGTCGATGATGGATCTACGGATAGGACATTCGAGATAGCATCGATTTACCAGGGGCCCAAGGTCAAGGTCCTCAGGAGGGAACTAGGAGGCAGGGGGAAGGCCAGAGCCCTCAACTTCGGCTTGAGGTTCGCGAGAGGCGAAGTCATAGTCCTAATGGATGCTGACACTATAATAAGCAGGGATGCTATAAAAGAGCTAGTTAGAAAGCTTCAGGACCCCAGGGTATCTGCTGTAGCTGGTAACGTCATGGTTAGGAATAAAGTGAACTTATTGACGAAACTGCAGGCGATAGAATACATAGCGACTTTCCACTTATTCAGGAAGGGATTGAGCGTATTGGGGGCTGTTCCAATAATATCTGGAGCTCTTGGGGCATTCAGGAGAAACGTTTTAGAAAGTAGTGGTCTCTACGATATTGATACTTTAACAGAGGATTTCGACGTGACTTTGAAGGCCCTCAAGTCCGGGAGGATCGTTCAAGCGAGTTCATATGCTCTAGCTTTCACTGAAGCCCCTGAGAAGTTGAAGAGCTTGTATAGGCAGAGGTTGAGGTGGTATAGAGGGGCTTATGAAGTTCTAATAAAACATAGGGATGCATTCTCGCTCTCAGGCTCGACTATGCTTGACTTCTCACTGATCCTGATGAACAACTTAATAATACCTCTGATAGACTTCCTATCCATAATATCGATAATCATAGCAATATTGAGGGGCCTCATATGGCCCTTGATCATCCAGATAATCCTCTTCTCCACCCTACAGATATTAATAAATTTATTTACATTGCAATTGGCTGAGGAGAGAGATATCTCACTAGTATTTCTCCCGCTGTTCGCAATAGGCTACAAGCAGTTCCACGAGATCTTAATGCTGAAGTGCTTCTTCGACGTCATAATAGCTAGGATGAGGGGGAAGAGCTTCTCATGGACTTTCATAGAGAGGAGGGGCCTAGAGGAGCCTAAGTTGAGAGCTGGCCCCCGATTTTAAGAAGTTTTTTAACGCTGCATTCATGCAAGCTCATGCTCAGAGGATTAGGCGATGGCATCCAAGTGCTCCCGGGGAGCCCCTCAACTCTCTTCATCCCTTCATCGGATGGCTACTACATAATAGATCCGGGATCTTCCGAGGAGAGGAGAGCTTATATAGAGGCTCAGGGGAAGATAAAAGCTGTTCTGATAACTCACTCACACTCGGATCATATATTAGCCGCTAGGGATTTGAGATCCGAACTGGGCGTTTTCGCTCCCCTCTCCGAGACCCCCTTCATAGAGTCCCCGGAGCTCAGGGAGGCCACTACGTTCGGGGGTTACGCTCCCTGGAAATTGATATTCCACGTAGAGGCAGTTCCCCTGAAAGTGGATAATCCATTCAGGCTGCCCTTCAATTTAGATGGGATAGAGGCGATCCCCCTACCTGGCCATACATTCGGGCAAGTGGGTTATGTAGCCAGAGGGATTTTGTACGCTGCCGATTCCTTCTTCGGAGATAAACTCCTGAAGAACGTTGTGATCCCTTACTTCTTGGATTTCGAGACCGCTATGAGTACTATAGAGTTCTTGAGGGATAATGCGAGGGAATTCGAGAAGATAGTCCCCTCACACGGGCCTATAGTCGAGGGAAGGAGGGCTATAGAGCTCCTAGAGATGAACATGAGGGCGATGGAATCGATAAGGGAGAAAGTGATATCGATCCTCAGGGGGAGGAAGATGTGCGTCGAAGCTCTATCAGCTAGGATATTGAGGGAGGGAGGTGCTGAACTGACCCCGGGATCTATAATACTCTCCTCAGTGACTATAAGGTCCCTGCTCTCCAGGCTCTATGAGAGGGGCATAGTGGATGCTGAAGCTAGTGAGGAAGGCATACTTTGGAAGCTCAACGATTGAGGAAGCCCATCAGACGGTCCAGGATACCGGCTCTAGCCTTCATCTCCACTAGAGCTGGATGAATCGGATCCCTGAGATCGAACTTGAGGTCAATAAGTTGCTTTTCATCCTTAACAGTGACCTGAAGCAGCGGATGTTCATATCTATAGCTCATCACCCTGACCTCTCCCCCTACCGCTCCCCTAACTATCCTCTCAACGGTCTCCTTCAAGATCCTGGGCTCTACCTCCATTGAACCATCCTCAAAGGAGTAGCGAACCACGAAGAGGAACATCCCCATCCGGTCCATGCCATTCAAATGGAGGAAAGCGTTTACTCTCCCCCTCCTTCCCTTGAAGAGCGACCTAGGTTTTATCTTCCATAAGATCTCACTGGGATTCCTCTCAAAATCTAGTCTTAGGCTCACTCCCAAGTTGTATTTCGAGGATAGCTCCATCTCAGCCTCCCTTATTACATCTTCCAGGCATCCCTTTCCCAGGAGGATCCCCTCATCCCCCTTCAGGAGGAAGGAGAGGCAAGCATCACTACCCTCGAACTTACAGAAGAGCAGATATCCCGAGCTCTTCGGATCGTAAGCTGCTCTCTCAACTAGCAGCGACATATCCGGTGATCCCCTGAGATCGTTCAGTTTGAAGACCGAGAACTTCCATGAGCCCCCTCTCCTCGATTTGACGTAGAGCAGGGAGTCATCCACATCATAATCGAGCTCATCTGCATTCAATATGCGCTTCAATGCGCCTTCATCAACTTTCTTACTCAGGATATGCACTTCACCGCTGGAAGCATCGTAAGAGACGTTCAATACCACGAAATTTATGGTCAGGGTCATGATGAAGCTCACGCGAGTCTCACCATCCCTCTCCACCACTCTGTAAGATCTAGCGATATCTTCCATGGATAGCTCGATCATGGAGGGATCTACGGATGTTATCCTCGAGATCTCCCTTATGACGTTCCTCCTCATTTCCTCTAATCCCGGGAGCTTCACCCTATTCATCGCTCCAGAGTACCTGTTGACCCTGATGAGCTCCAACTCACCACCCATCTTCACTATGAAGTTAGCGTAGCCATCATCTGATCCCCTCGCTAGGATCTCGATTCCTACAGATGCCTTCTTTTTATCGAACAGGGCATCCCATGACCTCGTTATAATCCTCCTCCCGGCCCCTTGATCCGAATTCTTGATGGACTCCAAAACAGTGGTTTCGAGTTCCTCCAGCGGTATTGGCTTCAATGAGACTCTCCTTCCCCTTTCACTCAGCTCCGCCTCTCCGATCTCCCTGTCCCCTAACTTCAGGGAGTACTTGAGCTTCCTCGCTATGAGGACGGTTTCAGCATTCAATACTTTAACTGAACTCTTGGGGACCCTCAGGGACTCCGAGAGGGCTTCTAATAAAAATTCTCTAGCTTCTCCCCTGGATATCTCGCTATTAACCTCTAACTCGATCTCCCCAGCTAATTCGAAGCTGAGGTAGTCCGAAGCCCTGAAATCGATCAATTTGGGTTTTGGGGAGTTCAAGACGAGGCTCTTACCGCTCTTATACAGATATGGGACGAAATCCTTCCTCCCCGATCTATTCGTATAACTCACTTGCCAGTTAATGAGGACTCCGTAATCGACTGAAGCCCATTTGAGCTCAAATTTGACCTCAGATGGGTCTATTCCGCTCTTCATAACCTCAGAATCTAAAGAAATGCTCAAGTTCTTGGGTATCAGGACGATCTCCATCTGAACTCCACCTCGAGCTCGTTGGGGTATTCGTGAGGAAGCTTCAGCCTCAACCAATCCCTCACTAGCTTCCTCATCTCTATCGCGATATCCACTATCCTCTCCATGGTCTCCCTATCCCTGACCTTGAGGTCTGGGTAGATCAGCTTTATAGCCCCGGAGACGAGCCTTATCAGGGCCCTCTCATCCCTTATACTGACGTTCCCGAACTTCATGAAGCTCCTCGCGATTGTTGAGGCATCGAACTTCCTCATCTCATGCAGCCAGTATGATATGAGATCCAAGGAGAGGCCCTTCCCTCTCGCTATATGCTCCTGCGAGCTCCTTATCTTCGGGAGCTTCCAGCCAGGTAATATGCCATGTATCCTGTCCATCAATGCTGTGTCCCTGGCGAACTCCGGAAGGAAGCTATCGATGTCGCGGGGCGAGCTGGGTATACTCTCAACGTTTCCGATGAAGACGAGGGAACAATCGCTCGATACAAGCTTCCCTCCCCTCTCGTAATTCCCGCTCTCCATATAGTCCTTGAGCTTCCCTATCATCTCCTCAGTCCCGCTCAAGCTCAAGTAATTGATCTCATCGAATACTACGGCATCCATAAGGCCTATGAGTCCTATCGTCTTCGTCAGCTTATTGTAGAAGAGTTCGCTGGGGGAGGCCCTCCCTCCCGATATTACCCTGACCTTATGGGAGATGTTCTTGTAGAGATAGCTCTTCCCCGAAGCCCTGGGCCCGAACTCCATCATATTCACGTTGCACTCTATGAGGGGGACCAGTCTCATCAGATAGAGGATCTTCTGCTCGAAATCGTAAGAGCTGGGATTGAGGCCCAAACTCTGTATTAGGATATCCATCCATTCCTCATCAGTGAAATGGGGTCTCGCCCCTCGGAAGTATTCGATATCGAAGCTGCTTATCTCATATGGGTGGAACTCCACCATCAGTACGGGCTCTGATTTCTTATCCCCATATCTTCTCCCATCATCGAAGATCAGCTTTCCTATCCCCCAGACACCGTTCCTAAGCAAGTTCTCATGCTCTTCCAGTATCCTAGGATCTATCATAGCGTTCTTGAGGTTCAGGACGGGTATCTCGAGCCTATGGACCCCTGACTTTATATCAGTCACTACTTTGAAATCGTCCAGTATAAATTGCTCCCCTTTACTCATGAGCCTGTTCAATACGACGTCTTTCTCCTCGGGCTCCGGTCTCAGCTCCCTCAGATACTCGGCGATCCAAGAGGGGCATTTGGGTAGGGGGATATCACTGCACAACTTCAGGATCAGATACTCCTCTATATAACGCGGGATCTTATAAGCGGAGAGGTTTAAGTGGAATCCCTTCTCAACCACGCAGCTGGAATCGAAGAATATCAAAAGCTTTCTCTCCAGATCCCTCGATAATGTCGATTCTGAGATGAACTCCCTACCCTGTTCCTTCATCAGATCGAATAGCACTCGATTTCTTATAAAAATTGATCCTGTCTTAACTAATAGGGACCAAAGGACTCAAGAGAATCTAGATCTTATAACTCTCACGAGGACCTCAGCTGGATCCTCGCATCCCCTCAAGAACTCCCTAGCCCTCTCCCTGAGCCTCCCGCTCTCCCACTCCTTCCTGAGCTCATCGTAAACCGAGGAAAGATGGCTAGCTTTCATACCGGTAGCCTTCCTCATGAGCCCCTCGCTCAATAGTATCTTGCTCACGCAGGGATCCTCGCCCGGGAAGAGGGAGATGGAAGGTACTCCCAGCAGAGCCGCTTCCCTGGCCATAGTCCCCCCTCCGGATATCACGCCAGCTGATCTGGAGATGAGGGAGATGCCATCTATACTCGCACTCACCCTCTCCCCCGATGGCAGCTCTATGATCCCCTCCCTCATTATCTTGACGGCTGGGATCCCCTTCTCCCTAAGGAACTTCTCCACGATACTCTCGAAGGGGCCGCCCTCCTTCAGGTAATGGGATGCCACTGGCGGGTACCTGATCACGATGTACTCCCCCTCATCTAGCCCCAGATCAGATTTCACGAACTCCCCATCCTCCGTGAAATCCAAAACGTGTGAGACCTCGAACAGCCCCCTGAACCTCATAGTCTCGCTGTAAGTGGGGCCTGAGAAACACTCGGGGACTATGGATAGTGTTGATAGGGGGAAGGTGAGCTTCGTCACTATATGAGGGGGGATGTCGTTATCGTTCATAGCTATATAAGGTATCCCCAGGCCGAAGGCCACTCTAGCTTGCTCAACCGATGCCTTAGATACCGCAAGATCTATCTCTCTATCAGCTATAAGCAACGCGAGCTCCTTTACCCTCTCAGCGAATGATACTAGCTTCTCATAATCGCTAGCTCCCCACTTCCCAATTACTTCAGCCTCTATCGGTATCATGGCCCTCAGGAGCTCAACTAAAGAGCCCTTCCTCCTCGTCGTCAGGAAAACTCGGCCTCTGAACTTCTTCAGGAACCTCCTCCAGAACCTGACGTTGGCTTCATTCACTATATCGATCCAGATCAAGCTATCGACCTCAGTAATGATAGGAGGAATGTGAGCACCAAGCTCATGGCCACTGCCGGCACTAAGTACTTGTAAACTCCAGAGTACCTCGCTTTATAATACTCCAGGGTCAGGACGAGGCACAAGTGGACTGGCGATAGCATTACTCCAAGGTAACCGCCAGCGTAACTCATCAGAAGGAAGGTATCCCTTATGTTCGAGGAAGTCCCTATTATCTCGCTTAGCAATGGGAAAGCCGTCCCCGTGTAAACGTACTCCCCTGCTGTAGTCACCCCTATTACGAAAGTTATGAGGAAGCAGAGGGGGAGGGCCGGTATGTTCCTAGCTAGCATGAAGTTGTAGAGGGCTAGGGCAGCTTTACTATCGTAGACGTACTGAGTGAACACAGTGACCGCTATGACTACTGCAAGTATCTTGAATGAGAGGGCGAACTTCAGCCCCTCCCTCACATCCTTCCTCGAGGGCCTAGTGTAAATAGTCACTAATATCGCTGAGATCAGGAGGGAGATGTCCACTGGGAGCTTGATCAAGAATATGAGTACTATTATGAGTAAGAAGGGCCAAAGATTGACTAAAGCCCTGTAACTCACATTGCCTCTCTCGAACGAGTTCTCATATTTCCTGATGCCAAGGGCGAATATGAGGAAGCCAGCGACGTAAGAAGCTATTGCAGCTGGATATGTGGCCTCTATTATCCTGACAACAGATGTCTTGAGTATGACGGACGCTATTATTATCGATTGGAAGATGGGCCACACTGGAATTGTAACGTGCCTGAACCAGTAATTTATGAAAGTAGCGAAGTCGCTATCCAGCTTCTGCCTCTCCATGTAATGCTCCTTCATCATCATAGCTGAGACAAGAGCCCCTCCGGGCATTGGTATCAAGCCTATTAGAATGGGGATGAATATAGATGCGAATCTGGGGCCCAGGCTGACAGCAAAGTCAGTGATCCTATCCAGGATCCCGCTGACTTTCATTATATAGGAGAGGAAGAGGGCGGATGAGAAAGCTGTTATTAAGGAGAGAGTGCTCCTCGAGAATATCCCCTTGAAAGTCGATTCTAGGAAGGATATTCCTAGTGTGAGGATCCCAAAAGATATTGTTGATGCTAAAACAGCTATATGAACCTCTTGCTTCATGAAGAGGAGCCCTACGAGCAGAGCTATTGATATAGCGAAGCTTAGGACTGGATCTACCATCGGGGTGAGCTCCCCCATTTCCTTAAAATATTTTACATGAAGGGCGCGGGAAAATTCAGCAGTATTGAGAAAATTATTTTTTCTATTTCCAAGTATTTATTAATATTTTTGTGTTTATGAAGTATTAGATCTTTATTATTCTCCTCAGTGCTCTGGATATCTCCTCGGATGGCCCCCTGAAGGGCTCCGCGTCCCCTTCCTCATCCCACTTTATACCGGGGCATGAGATGGATGCTAGTATGAAATCCTCCCCAACTATGAAGGGATACCTCCTGCAAGTATCAGGCCTGTATTCGTATGCTATGCACCTATCATCCTTGAGGAAAATGCATTCACCGTTCTCCTTCAGCTTCATCCTGTACTTAGCTCCAGTCAAGTATAGCTCGAGCTCACTGGCTTCCTCATAGAAATCGGAGAATCCCGCTTCTGATAATCTTTCAATATCCCTATCGTAGAGTACCACTATCCTATCCTTGCAGCACTGAGCGCAGAGCTTACATGAGAAGCCAGGCATCCTCTCCACTCTTATGAAGTCGGATATCACGAACATCTAATAACTGGAGATTACTGCCTTATTACATATGATGCGAAGGGGTCATTAACACCTCCGTCCTTATGTCGCGATGAGACGCTCACTACTGCTGATACTGCTCCTCCCCCTCCTGCTCGCTAGTTGCTATCAGGACTCATACTATCAGGGACTTGGGGGAATGAGGGGAGGGGCTAGAGTGCTGCTGTTCAAGCAGGGGCTTCCCGGGGACCCAGTAGCTATAGTGCCCGTGGGGGGCCTCATAGCCGTAGCGTCATCTGACGGGACCATC
>JAJHQZ010000022.1 GCA_020833055.1 Candidatus Korarchaeum sp.
AGCTTCCCTGTGTACTTCATCTTCTCCACGATCGGCTCAGCAGCCTTCCTCCTCTCAGAATGCTCCCTCAGGAACGCTTGGACTTTAGATATGAGGTAATCCTTGCACTCCCCGCATAGTATAGCTCCAGATCTGCAGTCCTCGTACCTCCTCCTCAGCTTCTGATCATCGGGCTCGAAGAATATCTCGAGCCACTTGAATACTACGCAGACTTCCGGATTCCCTCCCTTGATCCTCTGCTCCTGAGCTGTCGCCTGGCCTCCAGTTAATGCGTACTTCCATATCTTGCTCCTAACGGTCTCAGGATCGTCAGTCAGGTAGACAGCTGTCTCCGGCATGCTAGCGCTCATCTTACCTGAGATGCCCGTCAGAGGGGGGAAGAACTTCCCATGTATAGCTGCCGTCTTGAAGTAACCCAAGCTCTCAGCTATATCCCTCTGGATCCTCCAGTACGGGTCTTGATCTATAGCTGCGGGTATCAAGCACCTCCTCCTCTCGAAGAAAGTAGGAGCAGCCTGTATAGCTGGATAGAATATTATACCTATCTTACTGCTCTCATTGAAACCGAAGACTGCCCTAGCCGTCGAAAATGTGATCTTCTTTGAGATAGGGATCGCTATCTCGTATATCTTTGTGTACTCGCTGTTCTGGAATATGAAAGTCTTATCCGGGTTGAAGCCCACAGCAGCTATATCTAATATGTTCTGGATCGCCCACCTCTTCGTGTCCTCGAACTCGAACTCGGGATGTATTATGAACTTCTCATCGTCCGTGACTTGGATGTAGAGGTTCACATCGAACTTCTCCTGGAACCAAGCGGTCATATAGAAGGGTATTATGTGGCCTATGTGCATTGGCCCAGAGGGACCCCTCCCGGTGTACAGGAAGAAGCCCCTCCCCTCCTCGTAATCCTTGAGGACTAAGTCATAATCCCTGTGAGAGAAGAAGAACTTCCTCCTCAGGAATATCGGGAGATCGCTTTTAGTTAACTCCATCGTCTTCTCTATTAGATCTTCAGTCAGGGGCTTCGTCCCGAACTCAAGTATGAGCTTATCGTAGTCAACGATCCCCTCGACTTCCCAAGGCGTTACCTTGAACTCCTCCTCACCGCCAAAGTGAACCACCTTGCATGATCCCCACCTCTCCCGGCCTACCCTTCCGGTTCCTTTTTATATTTTTACAGTCTAGATGATGCGATGGATTGGAAGCCAGTAGCGCTAGCCTCGATAATAATCCTAGCCCTCCTCTCCTCCTTCTACCTGTATAAGATGAGCGAGGAAGCTTCAGTTAAGGAGCTCAAGATCCTATGGCCCGATCTCGATGAAGTATCGTCAAGACTCTGCGTGGTCAACTCGACTTATCACTACCTAGAGTCAGCACTCCTCTCCTGCGAGGGATCCTGCTACTCCTTAGTCAGGTACAGGATATACTTCCCCACGGACGATGAGCTGGAGATGAGCCTCCCCTTGCAGATATTGAGGGATGGTAAGGTATTACTCAGCACTAACGTGACTGCATTCAAGAGGAATTACACTGTTTTCATACAGACAGTCGCCCTCCTCGTCAAGTTCCCCAGGGGAGCTGAGATAAAGATACTTAATATGAGCATAAGGCCTGATGAGTGCCTCAAATCGGAGATAAGGCCTCCTCAAGTCATATACACGAGAGGCATTATAGATGACTGGATATTACTGAAGAACGGCTTCAGGATATACAAGATATTCGATGACGTTTACGCTGCGACCTGGAGGGGGAATGCCAGTCTCACCTGCGGGGGGATTAAGGTGAACTTGAGGAACATAGAGCCCACTAAGTGGGAGATAGCGATAATCTCGCTTAAGGGAAGGTGCGAGGTGGAGCTAAACGGGGAGAGGGCACCTATAGGGTCTTGAAGAAGTTCCCCAGCTCAGTTAACTTTATATAACGCTTCTCAATTTTTCTTTTAAAATTTTTATATATAAATATCTGAGAAGCTACTAACACTCGAAGAGGCCTGTTATTCAGGCTACGATTATTATGGCATCGTATCTCTTCATCCAGTCTCCTTACAGGGATTTCTTAAAAATGATGCAGTTCACATCCCTCTCTCGGGCTTATATCCCATCTGCGTTATCTCAACGCTCTTAACGAATTCAAGGCTCTTTATCCTCTCCACTAGAGCTGATATATCGAGCTGGCAGTTCGATAGATCTGCTACTATGACCCACTCAGCTGTCTCGCCCCTCCTTATCGTCCTGGATTCCGTCATGATTAGATCCACTCCCTCCTCGGCCAAAAGGCTAGCAGCTCTAGCTAATACTCCGGGCCTGTCCGACATAACTATCCTCATCCTATACACTTTGGCCTGGAGCTCTAGGAGAGGTATTATCCTGAGCTCCTTCTTAGATGAATTAGCGATCAATAGGAGCTTCATGCCCTCCCTCAATCCCAGTATCTTCCTTATCTTCAGGGGGATAGTGACCCTGCTCTTCGAATCCATCACCACGAAGTCGTAGACTTCCTCCGACATACCCACTCAAGTGGGATGGAAAAGCTTTTAAATAAATGTGTCTGTGTCCCACCTAAGTGGGATGGTGGGACAATGGTGGGAAGATATATAGCTGCCCTCTTGCTCGGCCTTTTATTGGGCGTAGCCGTAGGCTACGCTATCCCGAGGCAAGGGAGCTGCCTATTCGAGAGGTCTAAGTTCTCAAATGCTCCCAGCGGGGAGGTGACCATAATCTATGGGTTCGACGCTAACTACCCGCCTTTCACAGTCATGCAGCCTAATGGAACGCCAGTGGGCTTCGATGTGGACTTGATGAATTTGATAGCTAAGAAGTACGGTTGGAAGATAGTCTACAAGCCGTGGGATTGGTCAACGATAGTGACCGCGCTTGAGAATGGGGATATAGATGTCATCGCATCTGGAATGACATTCAATGCCGCGAGATCCCAGAAGATATGGTTCTCAGTCCCTTATTACTCTTATGTACACCAGCTCGTCGTCAGGAGTGAGGATAAGAGGAGCTTCGATGAGATACTGAATTCCAATGAATATATAGCTGTCCAATTGGGCTCTACATCCGATGAATGGGCCGATAGGCTCCTCAAGTCCGGATATAAGTTCAAGAAACTTGGTCTGGATTCTTACGTCTCCGCTCTCGAAGCGCTCCTCGACGGTAGGGCTTCAGCTGTGATAACTGACTCAGCTTTCCTAGAGCCTTACTTAAAGAGGAATCAAGATTTAGCGGCTAAGGTCAAGGTCCTCGGGAGCATAGGCGCCCCTTACGTATACGCTATAGCCACTAGGCCCCAGGATAAGTGGCTGAGGGATAAGATAAACGAGGCCCTGGAGGAGCTCATGAACAGCCCGAAGTGGAATGAGTTACTGAAGAAGTGGGGGCTCGATTGAATGCCTTCAGTCATAGAATACATACCCTTTTTGATGGAGGGTTCCCTTTGGACCCTCTCCCTAGTGGCCCTGGGCCTCTCCCTCGGCTTCTCTCTCGGGTTACCCATAGCCATAATGGAGTTCTACGGAGCGAGGCTGGATGCTTACATCTGGTTCATGAGGGGGACCCCTCTAATAGTCCTCCTCTCCCTCCTCTACTGGGGGGTCTTCCCGGCATTAGGGGTGAGACTAGGCCCCTTCGAGACGAGCGTGATAGCTCTGGGCCTGAGGAGCAGCGCCTATCAATCTCAGATATTCCTAAGCGCCCTTAACTCTGTGGATAGCGGTCAGATAATCGCTGCTAGGTCTATAGGGATGAGGGAGAGGCAAGTTGTGGCTTATGTACTGCTCCCTCAAGCCCTTAGGATCTCCCTGCCGTCTTGGTCGAATGAGTACGCGATAATGCTGAAGGACTCCTCCATATGCTTCGCTCTGGGAGTCATGGAGATACTGACTAGAGCTAGATACATCTCTGTAGCGACTGGATCAGCTCTCCTCCCTTATCTCCTCGCCGGAGTCCTCTTCTTCTCCTTAACTCACGCGGGGACTAGCGCAATAGAGCTCATCTACAGGAGGGTGAGGATCAAGGGGACTCTGGGGGCTGGATGATGCTAAGGATAGAGGACCTTAGGAAGAGGTACTCAGGAGTAGAGGTACTCAAGGGAGTCGACTTAGAGCTGAGGAAGGGGGAGACGAAAGTCATAATGGGGCCGAGTGGGGCCGGGAAGAGCACTCTGCTCAAGTGCATAAACCTCCTCGTGAGGCCGGATGGCGGTAGGATATTCGTAGATGGCGAGGAGATAACATCGAAGAGCGATGTATGCAGGGTGAGGCAGAAGATCGGCTTCGTCTTTCAGGAGTTCAATTTGTTCAACCACTTGACGGTGATGGGGAACGTAACGATAGGGCTGACGAAAGTGAAGGGTATGAGCAAGAGAGATGCTATTTTGAAAGCGAAGGAAGTCCTCAGGGCCGTTAGGATAGGGGAGGAGCTCTGGGACAGATATCCGGCTCAGCTATCGGGGGGCAGAAGCAGAGAGTAGCTATAGCGAGGGCCCTCGCTATGGATCCTGTATTGATGCTTTACGATGAGCCCACATCCGCTCTAGATCCTCAGCTATCGATGGAAGTGCTCAGCGTGATGAGGGAGCTATCCGAGAGGGGGATGACCAGCTTAGTAGTGACCCACGAGCTGAGTTTCGCTATCGAAGCTGCCAGCAGCATAGCTGTGATGTACGATGGGAGGATAGTGGAAGAGGGGAGGCCTGAAGAGATAATAAGGAGCCCTAAGACGGCTGAAGCTAGAGCTATGTTCAAAGGGAGGTTGAATTATGTTCTGGTATGATCTGGCATCCTCATTGCTAGTGGGAACGATGAATACTTTGGAACTGCTGCTCATCTCAGCCCCCCTGGGGACGGGGCTTGGGATAGCTGTAGGGATCCTCGGCTCCAGGAAGGGATTCCTCAGCATTCTAGCTAGGGCATTCTCATCTATCTTCAGGGGGTTCCCCCTGCTAGTAACTTTATTCATAGTCTTCTTCGGCTTAGCGGATTTCGGTATTTACTTGAGCCCAACTGCTTCAGCTATAATATCCTTCATCCTCTGCAGCAGCGCCTACATATCGGAGTACGTCAGAGGAGCTATATTATCGATAGATGAGGGGCAGAGCTTAGCAGCGAAAGCTATAGGGATGAATGAGACCCAGGAATTCCTCTACATAATAGTGCCTCAAGCGGTGAGGAGGGCCCTCCCCAGCATATCCAATGAGATAGTTTACATGGTCCAGTACTCATCCCTAGCATTCGCGATAGGTGTTCAAGAGGTATACAGTGTCGCTAAGAGCTTCAACTCCCTTTACTTCAGGCCCCTGGAGATATTCTCAATATTAGCCCTCATATACCTCTCGATGACAGCTCTCGTTACCTTAGCCTTCAGGAAGCTGACTGAGAGGCTCAGAGTACCTTAAGCTCTCCTCAGGATCCTGGATATGGCTGTTATTATCAGGGCCGATATCAAGGCCCCCAAAATGAAAGCGATCAGCTCTGATGGGGTTTTCTCCTCAACGATAGTGACTGTCTCCTCCTTAGTCACGTTCATCGCCTTAACTTCAGATGCCACGCTCTCCTCAGCTACCTCAGTGGGGGTCGCGGGAGTTATGAATATCGAGTAAGTGAAGTTTGCTGATAAGCCATCAGATTGCCTCGCAACAATCCTTATCGTATATTTACCCTCTCTCTCATACTTATGCGTCCTAGGGAAGGGCCCCTCCTCGTAGCTCCCGTCCCCCCAGTCCCATGAGATCACTAGGGATGCGTTAGGGGTCCCCGGGAGGGCTTCCCCGTTGATAGAGACTATAGATCCGTTCACATCTATACTGCTTATCCTTATGGATGGAGGTACCCTCTGGACGGGCTTTATGACTGAGAAACTGCATGAATCCAGTATCTTGTTCCCTTGGAGGAGCTTCAGTGTATACTTCCCTTCCCTCAGGCCCTCCAGTAATATCGCCTTGGTCTTACCTCCCTCGAGCCTACCTGAGAAGAGGGGCTCCCCCTTCCCCTCGGGTCCATAGAGGAATAGCTGAACTTCGCTCGTCACGTTAACCGAGAATAATATTCTGACTGGATTTCCGGCTATCAAGGTACCTCCATCTATTTGGGGCCCTCTACCTCCGGCTTCAGTCCAGACGTCGCCGCCTATGGATGAAGTGACCACGTGCATCGTGCAGTAATCCAGGACGTTCCCGCTGTATCCGATTAGTTTTATCACCCTCATCCCAGGATCTATGAATAACTGATGGAATTTGTAAGTGATACCCGGGAAGACCTGGGAGCTCTTCATCACCTCTACTTCGCTACCATCCGGTCTCACGATAACTATCCTCAGGTAAGTGAGCGAGCTGACCCTGAAGAAGAAAGTCACGTTCTCCCCGACCTTAGCATAACCGCAAGTGATATTGGGGCCTTCTCCACCTCTATCCGACCATATATCCGCTGGGTTCGCCTGAATAGACTTTATCCCTTCCTGAGAGATATTGTAAGCTGAGAGGATCTGAAAAGCTAGCAACAATAGAGCGAGTAGGGGCA
>JAJHQZ010000023.1 GCA_020833055.1 Candidatus Korarchaeum sp.
GCATTCAATTCCTGGATTGAGAAGGGAAGGGGGATTATAGTGCTGCCCACAGGGGCTGGGAAGACTTACATAGCTCTTAAGGCCATAGAGAGGCTGAGGAAGAGCACCCTCATAATAGTACCGACGATACCCCTCTTGGATCAGTGGAGAGATCTCTTAACTAAGCTGGGGATAGAGGCCGGTATCATAGGAGGAGGTAAATCTGAGCTGAGGCCAGTTACCGTTATAACTTACGATTCAGCTTACCTGAGATCGGATGAGCTCGGGAATAAGTTCGAGCTCGTCGTGTTCGATGAGGTCCATCATCTGGCTGCGGCTGGGTACATAGAGATAGGGGAATCCCTGGCCTCCCCATACAGGATGGGGCTCACAGCTACCCTGGAGAGGGAGGACGGGAGGCACAGCTTACTCTTCCCGATAGTGGGGGGAGTGGTCTACAGGATCGGGCCCAAGGAACTAGCTGGTACTCATCTCTCGGAGTTCGATACAGTAAGGATAGGGGTTGAGCTGAGCGAGGAGGAGAGGGCCGAATACGATAAATGCCTGAGGGAGTATAGGGAAGCTCTCAGGGATCTCAAGCTCAGGATCACGGGGATGGAGGACTTCATGAAATTGATAAGGATGAGCTCATCGAATCCAACAGCTAGGAGGGCCCTACTCGCTTGGCACAGGATGAGGAAGATAGCCCTTAACTCCAGATCGAAACTGGATACCCTTCAAAGCCTTCTGGAGAGCCATAAGGATGATAAGGTCATAATATTCACGGAGTTCAACGAGATGGCTGAGGAGATAAGCAGGAGGTTCCTGATACCACTGATAACACATAGGACGGATAAGAAGGAGAGGAAGGAGGTTCTGGATGCCTTCAGAGTTGGTTCTGTGACGAAGATAGTCACATCCAAGGTGCTGGATGAGGGCTTGGACGTACCCGACGCGAGGGTGGGGATAATACTCGGAGGCACTGGGAGCAGGAGGGAGTTCGTGCAGAGGCTGGGGAGGATACTGAGGAAGAGGGAGGGGAAGAGGGCCGTGCTATATGAAGTAATATCGAGGGGGACCAGCGAGGTCAGGGTATCGAGAAGGAGGAGGAAGGCGCTGCAGCGGTGATGCGATGCTCCCATCCCAACTGCTGAGGGGCAAGGTGGTCGGAGGTAAGCTCATATTAAAGTGGGCCCTGGGCAGCGAGCTGGAGCTGGCGGAGGATCTCATAAGGATCTTCAAAGTGGGGAGGGAGCTGAAGGAGATAGAGGAGGAAGAGGAGGAGATAGAAGAATATTATTCAGATTACAAGCTCGTGAGGGGTCTATACATCCTTTTGCTTAGGAGAGGGAGATTTGAGAGACCTAAGAGCTCTCTAGATCCTCTGGAAGCTAGGAGGAGGGTTTACGGGATCGTGAATCGGGATTATCATGGCTTCGTCAGTTATGAGGAGAGGGCTGATGCAATAAGGAGGGCTGCTGAGGAAATAGGAGTCAATGAGGAGGAGCTGGAGAGAGCATTATGGGCTGATTTTGAGTTGAAGCTCGTCGAATTCGATGCACCTGAACCGGAGGAGCTATTGAAGGAGTACAACTTAGCCCTGCTCCAGACAGCTCTGTTCAAGTCCTCGAGGATGCATCTACTCACCTCCTCCTCGGGAGGGGAGGTCAAGCCCCTGCTCAGGGCCCTCAAGGGCCTGGGCCTGATGTACACGGCCAGCAGGAGGGATAAGCTGGAGCTCACGATAGATGGCCCAGCGTCGATACTCAAGCTGACGACGAAGTACGGAGTGGCTATGGCTAAGCTAGTCCCCTTCATAGTGAGGATGAGCGATTGGTATCTGAGGGCAGATATAGTGAGGAGGAAGATTGTAAGGCTGGAGGTCTCCCACAGAATGAGGGATATATTTCCAGAGTACGAGGGGGGCATAGATTACGATAGCTCCCTGGAGAGGGAGTTCCCGCAGATGTGCCCGCAGGGATGGAAGGTATATAGGGAGCCGGAGCCCCTGGTATCCGGAAGCTCCGTAATAATACCTGATTTCATGCTGGAGAAGGGGAGGATCAGGATATACGTGGAGATAATGGGCTTCTGGACCCCTGAGTACGTCGAGAGGAAGATAGAGAAACTGAAGGATGTGAAGGAGCCCCTCCTGATAATAGCTAGGAGGGATCTGATGTGCTCCAGGGTTGAGAAGATCAGGAAGGATATCCTTTACTTCGAGAGGAAAATAGATCCTGTGGAGCTCGCTAGGAAGCTCAAGGAGATAGAGGAGAGATACTGGTCCGATGAGAGGGATAGGATAAGGGAGGAGATGGCTGAATTGAGGATAGATGGCAAGTTCCTAGAGGTAGATAAACTTAAATCCATTCTGGGGATAAGTGAAGCTCAACTCAGGGAGATCTGCTGCCCGGAGGGCTTCGAGCTGATAGGGAGCTATCTGATATCTGAGGAGGCAATCTCATCCCTGAGGGAGGAGGTGATGAAGAGGAGGCCCTCGAAGGTCCGGGAGCTGAAGGGCATATTAGTTGATATGGGGCTCCCTCCTGAGATAGCTACTTACGTCCCCGGGAGGATCGGGATCAGGGTATCTTGGAGCTCCCTGGATGAGGACGAAGCCGATCTTTTATACACTTGAGCTAGCGATTTTATAGGATGCTCAGATAATCGCTCCGTATGAAGCTGGCTCCCCTGCTCTTATCCCTGCTTATAGCTATCCCTATTTTCTCAGGCTATCCATTCATGGAAGCTAAGGAGAAAGTGAGTTGCGTCTTAGTATATTATAATCAGAAGCCAATCCCTCCAGAGATCCTCAGAACGCACGATTGGATCATAGTGGACCCCGACAACCCTTACGTAAAGCCGGGGAGCGGGAGAGCTAAGCTCATAGCTTACATTAGCGTGGGGGAGATAGAGGAATATAGGAGCTACTTCAATGAGATAAAGAAGTACGCTATAGGCTATAACCCAGTCTGGGGGTCTTATGTAGCGGATGTGAGGAATCCAGAGTACAGGAACTTCCTGATAGAGAGAGTGGCCAGATCCATAGTTGAGAGGGGTTTCGATGGATTCTTCTTAGATACTCTCGATTCATACAAGCTAGTCGCTGATGGAAACGAGAAGAGCTTCGTTGATGCTCTAGCCGACTTCGTGATAAAACTGAAGCAGAAGTATCCAGATAAGCTAATAGTGATAAACAGGGGATTCGAGATATTCGATTCCGTCAAGGATTATATAGACGGCTTCCTCTTCGAGGACCTCTTCTGGGGGCTGGATGAGGATCTCAACTACGTCCCAGTGAGCGAGGAGGAGAGGGCATACTACTTGGAGAAGCTAAAGCACATAAGTGAGAAGGTCCCTGTCATAGTAGTGGATTATGTAGACCCTAAGGATATGGAGAAGAGAATTAAGGTGATGAAAGCCATAATTGAGCTCGGTTTCGTGCCCTACATAGCTGATAAGGAGCTATCGGAGATAGGGGTTAACCCCTGCACAGCTGGAATTTCGAGGGGGCCCGAAGTAATAATATACTTCGATCCGAGGTACGGGAGCAATTGGATAAGGAACCCAGAGGAGTACAAGGAATATCTCTCATCGGTCTTCGATAAATATAACGTGAATTACAGGATAGTTGATGCGGATTCCCTGGCCAATATATTATCAGCTGGAGAGAGAGCTATATTGGTACCGACTAGCGATGTACTGCCGGATAAAGTGTGGGATGGGACCGAGGGCAGCTTGATAGTGAGGTGGCTGAGGGGAGGGGGAACCATAGTGTGGACGGGGGATTGGGAGTTCTACTACATAGGGCACGAGGGCTGGATCGAGCGCAGGGATGGGATAGAGGAAGTCCCGTTCGGGAGGAGGGTGACTTCAGATAAAGCAGTTCAGGTGAGGGTTACTGAGATAGGGAGGAAGTACATACCGAGTTTGAGGGGGTTCGAGAGCATGAGGCCCTTCATAGCTCGGGACATGCTGCTGGAGGCTTATGCTAGCTCGGATGGGGCATTCGATCCCGCAGCAATAAAGGTGGGGGAGGGGACCTTCATAAAGGTAGCTTCATCCACCGATTCCCTCGGGTTCCTCTACGTAGCTGAGCTCATCCTGAACAAATTCTACGGTTTAGGAGTTAAGTTATCCTCGGAGCCCAGGGTGAGTTTCTGCGGCATAGTCTACATACTCCCATCTAAAGCATCCTCCCCCAAGTGGCAGAGGGAGTACGGCGACAGGATATACTTCTACGTCGAGGAAAACTTATCGAAATATAAGGGATTGATAGATGAAGATCTAAAAGTTATATCATCAGCCGGTTATAACTTCATAATACTGGTGATACCTCTAGATAATGAGCCCATGTTCCTCAGGAACCTCGAGCTGATGGACGAGCTCGCCCGTGAGAGGGGGCTCGGGATACTCTACGCTATATTCCCGAAGGAGAAGTACGGGAGGGAGTGGGACTACCTATCGAAGGGGAGTAGCGTGAACTCGGCTCTCCTCAAGCTGATGAACTTCCTATCGAATCTTAAGTCAACTCAGGGAATTGCTGTCTGGTACGGTTGGGAGGACAGGAAGTTCGACCCCAGTGAGATAAGGGAGTTCTACCTCTCCCTCCCGGAGAGGATGAGGGGCATCTACTGGGTATGGCTCGATGAAGCTTACGTTTTAGAGGCAGTGAAGGCTGGGCTCCCTGAGGATACGCCTGTGGTGACTGAGCTCTACGATCCCCTCGAGCTAGCTCTACACAGCGGAGCTTTCAAGAGGCAGATCGTAGTGACTGGCGTGTGGAACGCCGATAGCTCAGCTTCCTGGTTGGGGAGGATGAGGGAGAAACTGGGGCTCGGGGCTAGCGGGAGGATAGTGGGCGTGTGGATATTCGATGACACTAACGATGGCTTCGGGGAGAAGTACAGGGCTTACATAAATGGGGAGCTCTCTAGCCCGATAACGATTGAGAGGATAGGGGACGCACTAGCAATACCATCTTTCAGCGTCGGATCGGATGTAGACCTCAAAATTGTAAGGAAGCACTTCCCTGATGCTTTAATATCGAATGGAGGAGTTATAGTAGTCGGAGGTCCTCTCTCAAATAGATATAGCTCTATTAAATGGGTGAAATTCACGAGGGATTCTATGATAGTGAACGGGACTGAGTACAAGAGCTCTTGGGGCAAGGTCGACTACTGCTTGGTGAAGTTGAGCGATAAAAGGGTTTACGTAATGGGGACTCACAGGTTCGGGACCGAGGCTTGCCTGATGATCCTACCGGAAGTGAAGCAGCTTAACTATGCTATAGCTCAGTGGATGGATAGGAACGGGAACGGTATCGTGGATAGGGATGAGATAAAGGTTCTGAGAGGAGGATAGGCTACCTCCTCAATCTGAATATTTTCAGCCTGGGCTTCTTCGTCTCTATAGGCTCTAATATCAGCTTCAGGGGTATCTCCTTCCTCAAAACTAAGTTTATCACTGAGCCGAGTTGGAAGAGCACCTCCTCCTGCTCGCTAGATTCTATAGCTCCGGGCCTCACCCTCCTCACTTGATCTATAGCGGCTTTAGGGGTCATCCCCTTGAATATCAAGTAAGCAGCAGCGACGGTACCTGCTCTCCCCACACCGGCGAAGCAGTGGATAGCTACGGGCTTCCCCCTAGTAGCTCTAGATGAGATCCAAGTCAGCAAATCTATCAGTTCCCTGATGTCAGGGGCTCCCTTTGGCTCTATAGGCAGGAAATAGAATTCCATACCTTCTGAGATCACATTGGCTTCGTACGTTAGTATGCCTCCCCAGAAAGGGTATATCTCCCTCTCAGTCGCCAGGCAGACTATAGCTTTTATCCCCATAGATTTGATGGCCTTTATGTCCTCCCTCCTCACGGGGATCCTGGATATAGCTATCTCGTTCGGGATGACCCAGGTTATCAGATGGATCCCCTTTTAATACTCCTCATCCAACGGGTAGAACTGGCTCTTAGGGGCGCCGCAGATGGGGCATCTCCAATCATCGGGGAGCTCCTCGAAGGGAGTGCCCGGCTTGATCCCCCTACTCTCATCCCCCCTCATTGGATCATATATGTAGCCGCATACGCTACATTTATACCTTATCATAACGTTATATTGCATCAAGATATTATAATAAATTTATCTGAAGAGAGCCCTAGAGAGGGCTAACTTCCTCACGAGCTCATTCTGATCATTGGAGAGCTTAGCTAATACTTCGATCGGAGTAGATGTATTTAAAGCGACTGCCAGTCTTATCTCCTCATCTCTCTCCTCCGCTAGCTTCTCAAGGATCTTAGGGCTAGTATTTGGATCCAGGGCCAATCTCAACTTCATGAGGGG
>JAJHQZ010000024.1 GCA_020833055.1 Candidatus Korarchaeum sp.
TGAAATCTATGTATTCCTTCCCGTTGACATCGTATAGCTTCGCATTAACTCCCCTCTCTATAGTCACGGGATGGTAGAGGGCGACCCCCTTCATAACGTACTTGCTCCTCGCATCCAAGGGGTCCATGGAATCACCTGTCCTATTGATGAAGTTCCCACATAAATATAATTTTTTCGGATGGATGACAATATCGATGGAGGAAGATGGAAAGAAGTTTGGATATGAGCGGGGAGGCAATTCAACTGGAAGCCCTATCTCATATTCTTGGATGAGCCAACATCATCCCTGGACATATCAGTCCAAGCTCAAATACTTAATCTGCTACTGGATCTTCAGCAAAACTATGGAATGGCTTACGTCTTCATAACTCATGATTTGCTCACTGTTAGGCATATAAGTGATAGGATAGCCGTTATGTACGCTGGGAAAATAGTGGAGCTCGCTACTACTGAGGGGATTTTCTCGGAGACCATGCATCCATACACAGCAACTCTCCTACTCTCCCTCCCAGTCCCCGATGTCGAATCGAGGGCCCAGAAGGATATACTGATTAAGAAGGGGGTTAGGGTATATGGAGAACCCCCGAACCTCATCGATCCTCCCAGAGGCTGTAGATTCCATCCCAGATGTCCCTTCTCGATCGATTTGTGCAAGAGGGAGGAACCAGAGCTTAGGAGAGTGGATTCCCATCTAGTTGCATGTCATAGAGCTGGCGAGATAGATGTAAGGATTTGAAGGCGATCTTATTGATGGAACCTTCCTGAAGGTAGGAAGATTTAAGTCCTCGAGGTGCGTAGGAGGAATATGTGCAGGATCTTACTACTGATCGGTTCAGATAGCAGCGAAGCCAGTTCCTTACTCGATGCCCTAGCTAAAGCTAGCGAATGCGATCCTTTGCTCTCTAAATTGAGGGGGGAGGAATGCCCTAAGCACGATGATGGCTGGGGGTATGCCCTCATAGGCTTCAGGGATGGGAGGAAGCTCTCGAGATATTACAGATCTACTTCCCCTATATTCGAGGATGGGGAGCTTGAGGTATTGAAGGGGAGTTTAAATAACTTGGATTCCTTCTACCTGATAGCTCACTCGAGGAAGATGTCGAAGGGAGAGGTGAGTATCTTCAATACGCACCCATTCCACTACTCCCATAAGGGCTTCGACCTCTGGTTCGCTCATAATGGTGCTGTGGACGATGTGGAGCTAGCGGCTGAGATGGGGCTCAGCTATTCCGAGGATATATCAGATAGCTACTACCTCGGGAGTTACATTTACGAGAGGGTAGATGATATCGCGAGCGCGTTCAGTCGAGCTAAGAGGTTCGTGAAAGAGGGGAGTGCTATGAACACAATCCTGCTAGCAGATAAGCCTTTAATCTCGGTAGCTACAGCTTACTATTTAGCTGAAGAGCCTAAGATCGATTACTACAGGCTCTTCATGTCGGATGGCGAGAATAAAGCAGTTTTCTCCTCATCGATAGGGGAATACATAGATCTGAGATATGAGGAGCTGAGGAACGGTTTCGGGATAATATTCTCCATGAAAAACGGTGAGATCTACTCAAAAATATTCGAAATTTAGAGGCCCTTGATCCTGCGTATTAGATCCCTGATTTCATCAGCTCTCTTCCTCTTCCCCTCCAACAATTTTTCCATCTTCCTTATCTCAGCCTCAACTTCCCCTCTCTTGACTTCCTTCACCTCCACTCTAGCTCTCAGCTTCCTCAACTCCCCGCTTATATCCTCTATCTCCCTCTCCAGCTTAGCTAGATCTTCCTGAAGTCCTGGGAGCATGCTCTCTAGCTCGGATTGGATCCTCCTGATGTTAGAGGAGTACTCCTCCTTAAGCTCCCCATATTCCTTCTCCCCTATCTTCCCCTTCCTGCCCTCGAGCTCCTTGAGTAACTTATGGTACCTATCCCTCTCGCCCAACAGGTCGCTTATCCTGTATATCTTCCCCCTCCTCACCCTCCTCAATGATAGCTTCAGTATCACGTAGATTATCCCTACCGCTATTAGGAGAGTGATGAGGAGGAAAGCTATGGAGAGCCAGCTGTAGAGCAAGTTCACCCTCATCTTAGTCGAAGCATTGCCTCCAGTAGTCTCAACAACAACTTCTACATCGAAGCTACCTGCGAATGGTATTAGGGGTATCTCTATAGTCCTCTCAATCACCTTCTGCTTCCCAGCCTTAACTAGCTCAGGTTTATCGAAGGGGAAAGCGTACTCACCTAGGTATATTGCTACAGGTACCCCGAAGAGCTCTCTAGATGTTATCCTGAGCCTTATCCCGTTCACCTCTATATCGCTGCTCCCGCGATTGAAGACAGTCAGAGAGAACTTCTCCCTGTCCCCGGGCTTCGTTGATACTGAATTCGGGGATATAGTGGCCTCTATGCCCTGGCCGAGTACCTGAAGCTGATACATGAGGAGAATAGCTATGATGAGTAGAGGAAATATCCTCCTCATGAGCCCTATCATCAAGTTCAACTTATAAATATTCATACGACGAGTTAGCAAACGATTCGCTTGAGAGGGATCTAATGATTGATAATACTCGAGTTAAATGCCTCTACTCCCCATTCACGCATTTTTCAGGAAAATTTGAGGGGTTTCATGGCCTAAAATCGGTCGGGGACCCATTTTTATGGATCGGCTCATTGAATTAAAAATTTTCCTAAAATATCGCTTGAATGCTGGATAGCATTACGATTTATTCGGCCGAAACCCCTAGCAGGTACGAAATATTTTTATTTTGCCCTGACCCTTCATCTTATGCCTAGGAGTAGCCTCTTCGGTAGGGACCTCTTGACTTGTCAGGATCTGAGTAGGGATGAGATCTGGCTCATATTCGAGACTACTAAGGAGATGAAGCACGCTTACTACAGGGGGGAGAGGCCCAGGCTCCTGGAGGGGAAGAACCTCGGTATGATATTCGAGGAACCCTCCACTAGGACCAGGGTCTCCTTCGAGGTAGCCATGAGCCAGTTAGGGGGCCATGCCCTCTACTTGAGGCCAGGGGAGCTCCACTTAGGGGTCAGGGAGACGATAGCTGATACAGCTAGGGTGCTGAGCAGGTACTTGGATGGTATAATGGCTAGATTGCTCAAGCACGAGACTCTGGAGGAGTTGGCGAAGTACGCTACGATACCGGTGATAAACGGCCTGACCGATTGGTTCCACCCGGTTCAAGCTCTGACTGATGTATACACCATGCTCGAGAAGTTCGGGGACCTCAAGAAGATAAAAGTAGCGTTCTTCGGCGATGCAACGAATGTAGCAAACTCCCTCTTAGTCCTAACATCTAGGCTAGGGATGAACTTCACTTTCTGCGGGCCGAAGAAGTACTGGCCGAAGGAGAGAGTGATGAAGATGGTCGAGGAGAACGTAGCAGAGACTGGTGCGAATATAGAGATAACTGAGGACATAGATAAAGCAATAAAGGATGCTAACGTCGTCTACACAGATCTATGGTGGTGGATAGGGCAGGAGCATGAGGCTGAGGAGAGGAAAGCAGCTTTCCAGCCATATCAAGTGAACTCGAACTTGATGAAGAGGGCAGCTAAGAACGCAGTCTTCATGCACTGCCTCCCCGCTGCTAGGGGGATGGAGGTGACTGATGACGTAATAGATGGTCCTTGGAGCATAGTCTGGGATCAAGCTGAGAACAGGCTCCACGTGGAGAAAGCTATATTAGTTCTCCTCATGGGGTGATGATATGTCGGTCTCATTCAAGAAGGTCCTTAAGTATTGGGACCTCTTCTTATTCAACGTTTGCGCAATAGTCGTGCTCGATACAGTGGCTTCATCAGCCGCTATAGGTATGCAGACATTCTTCTGGTGGTTCTTGACCCTCTTCCTCTTCTTCATCCCCTACGGATTGATAACAGCTGAGTTGGGCTCAGCGTGGCCCAGTGAAGGCGGCATATACGTTTGGGTCAAGGAGGCCTTCGGGGAGAAGTGGGCCGTCATGACTTCCTGGCTCTACTGGGTGAACGTAGCCATATGGATGCCCTCAGTGTACGTGCTCTTCAGCGGGACTCTCGCTAAGGTATTCGCACCTGACCTCGGTATATGGGCTCAGACGCTGATAGCGATAGTGATGACATGGGTAACCGTAGCTGCGGGTATATTAGAGCTTGGGAAGTCGAAGTGGATCCCTAACTTAGGCGCTATAGTGAAGGCCATAGTACTCTTAGGGGTAGGCGCGATAGGAGTTTACTGGACTCTTACCAGGGGCTTCGCGAATCCCTTCGCCCCTCAGGACTTGCTCCCCTCTTGGAGCGTAGCCCTAGCCTATCTCCCAGTGGTAGTTTACAACTACATGGGATTCGAGCTCGCTAGCTCAGCTGGGGAGGAGATGGTTAACCCCCAGAGGGACGTCCCTAGGGCTATAATATTCGCTGGGGCAGCTATATTCCTCCTCTACGTGATAGGGACCTTCGGCCTCTTGGCGATACTCCCCTTGGATAAGTTGAGCATAGTCACGGGTATAATAGATTCTGTTATAGAGTTCTCCAAAATATTGGGACCAACTGGAAGCGCTTTAACTTTGGCATTCGGTATAATGATACTGTACACATTCCTAGCCAATATGGTCACTTGGACGCTGGGCGCTAATAGAGTGCTAGCATCCACAGCGAGCGAGGGCCTCCTCCCCAGATCCCTCGGTCATTTGCACAGCAAGTACCTCTCGCCCGACTACGCTTACTACTTGACTGGTATCATAAGCACGCTCCTCCTCATAGGGAATGCAATACCGGCTGAGACAGTAGCTAGTATATTCTGGACGCTCTTCGCACTCTCCAGCTTGATATTCCTCCTCCCATATCTGCTCCTATTCCCATCCTTCCTGAAATTGAGGTACAAGAGGCCCGAGGTAGCTAGGCCTTACAAACTACCGGGAGGCATGCCTCTAGCATGGATATCAGCGATATTGGGTGAGGTATTCATAGCTATGGCATGCGTATTCTTCTTCATGCCCCCCGAGGAGATAAAAGATGTCTTCCTCTATGAGGCTGAGCTCATAGGGGGGACCGCCGCAGTGCTCATAATTGGCTACTTGCTCTACATCTGGAGCAAGAGGTCGAGAGCGTGAGGGCATCCCAACCAGCTGAGTGGGATAAGGCCAGAGTGGTCCTCCTCTGCCAGCCTAGTACGGAGACACTATTCGCGATACTGGAGACTAACTCCGCTAACTTCCTCTACCCATTCGATCTAAAGAAAGCTATCGAGGAGCACAAGAATTATAGGAGGAAACTTGAGGAGTTCGGAGCTAAGGTATATGATGTCAGGGAGATGCTCATCAATAAGTGCGATGATCCGGGTAACCTCAGGAGATTGAGGGAATTCGCCCTTAATAGTGTGAAG
>JAJHQZ010000025.1 GCA_020833055.1 Candidatus Korarchaeum sp.
CCATGGGACTCGATGAGGAACGGTATAAGCATGGTCTATCAGAGGTTCTCCCTCGTACCAACTATGAGCGTCATCGAGAACTTCCATCTATACTTAAGCTCCTTCCAGAGGGGGATAGGGATAGAGGAAGTGAAAAGGAGAGCTGAGGATGTTATGGAGAGGCTCAAGTTCAGGGTCCCCCTGGAAGCGAACGTCGAGGATCTACCCGTCGGAGTGCAACAGAGAGTTGAGATAATAAAGGTCCTCCTATCCAGGCCTAAACTGATAATATTCGATGAGCCCACATCCGTCCTTACTCCGATTGAGAGCAGGGAGCTCTTCAGGATCCTCAAGGAGCTCAGGGAAGAGGGGATCGCGATAATCTTCATAACTCACAAGCTGAGGGAAGCTAAGGAGATAACGGATAGAGTGACGATCTTGAGGAAGGGGGAGAGAGTGGGCACTTACGAAACCCCCTCGGTGAGCGAGGAGGAGCTAGCCATTATGATGGTCGGCAGGGGCATCGTTCCGGCTAAGAGGAGCGCCTCCTCCCCGGGTGGAGAGGTCATGAGGGTCGAGGACCTATGGGTGAGGGATGACAGAGGGCTCCATGCAGTTAAGGGAGTATCCTTCGAGCTCCATGGGGGCGAGATATTTGGGATAGCTGGTGTCCAGGGGAACGGACAGCTGGAGCTCGCTGAAGCTCTGGCTGGGATGAGGAGGGTGGAGAGGGGAAGGATACTCTTGGATGGTAGGGACATAACTGGCCTACCGGCTGAAGCTAGGTATAGGGAGGGCTTGGCATATATCCCGGATTCCAGGGCAGTGGGCTTGGTCCTAGAGATGAACTTGATGGAGAACTCCATCCTCACTAGCCTGAGGAGCTTCCTGGGGAGGGGAGGCAGGATAATCTGGCCTCTAGCTTCGGGTAGAGCTGGGGAGATAATAGAGAGGTTCAACGTAGTGGGCTCGGTGAGGAGTCAGGTTAAGTACCTGAGTGGCGGTAATCAGCAGAGGCTGCTAGTCGGAAGGGAGATTATAAAAGCTCCTAAAGTCCTGATAGTGAGTGAGCCCACTCAGGGGCTCGATGTGGCCGCTACGGAGTTCATAAGGAGTACCTTACTCAAGTTAAGGGAGGAGGGGAGATCCATAATATTGATATCGAGCGATCTGGATGAGGTATTCGAGTTGTGCGATAGGATAGCCGTTATTTATGAGGGGAAGTTCGTGGGGATTGAGAGGAGCGAGAACCTCACCCTCGAGAGGCTGGGATTGCTGATGGGTGGTGTGAATGCGTAGGATAATACTCGAGGTATCCCTCTCAATAATCCTGAGCTTCTTCATCGGCTATACCATGCTCATTTTAATGGGATACGATGCTAATAGAGTCTTCTCGATAGTCATAAGGGAGGGCCTGAGCAACCCCACTTACTTGATGATAAGGAGCACTCCCCTCATCCTCACAGCACTAGCTTTCTCAATACCCTCTTTAGTCGGTGTCTTCAATATAGGAGGGGAGGGGCAATTCTACCTGGGGGCCCTAGCCTCCCTACTGATAGCATATGTTACGGGGAACCCCCTCCTCTCTATACTCACTGGTATGGCAGCTGGAGGCATCCTCTCAGCCCTAATAGCTTTGATAAAAGTGAAGAGGGGTGTCAACGAGGTGGTGACTTCGATAATGTTCAACTGGATTATCTACTTCTCCCTCCTCTATCTGATATCCACTTACCTCTTCGATCCCTTAATGCCATACCAATCGGTCTCAGTCCCCAGGACCGCTAGGATAGAGTACTTGAGGATAAGACAGTTCTCTATACCTATCATATTCCCTGTAGCCGTGCTCACATCCCTAGCTATGTACTTCCTCATATATCACTCGGCCCTGGGCTACAGGATGAGGGTCGTCGGTATCTCACCTAGGGCAGCTAGGTACGCTGGATTCGATCCGGAGAGCTCAATAATAATATCTATGATCATCGGAGGAGCTATGAGCGGTCTGGGCGGCTCCCTCCTCATCCTAGGGCACACCCATGCTATAGATTCCACGATGTCCGGGCTCTACGGGATGGGTTTCGCTGGAATAGGGGCAGGCCTCCTAGGCAGGAACAACCCCATAGGCATAATACTCTCATCCATTTTCCTCTCAATGCTCCTGATAGGAGGGGAGGCTGCTGAATTGAGGGCTAGAGTTCCAACGGAGCTAGCCGATGCCCTTATAGGGATGATAGTGATAGTACTCTCAGCCCCCTATTTGGTGAGGATTTTGAGGGTGAGAAGATGATAGAGGATCTCCTGAGCTTGACCTCTCAAGCTCTAGTGGCGATGATACCCCTCCTACTAGCTAGCGTCGGTGAGATAATCACTGAGAGGAGCGGGGTAGTTAACATAGGGCTCGAGGGGATACTCGTACTCTCAGCCTTCGTATCCTCCCTCGTGACCTTCAGCACGAGCGACCCCTACTTGGGCCTCCTAGCCGGCGCCCTCTCAGGCCTCTCAGCCGGCTTGCTCCACGGATTCATAAGCGTCTACTTGAGGGGAGATCAGATAATAGCTGGCGTCGGCTTCAATACTTTCGCATACGGGATAAGCATACTGGGTTTGATAAACACATGGGGCCATCATGGAGCCTCTCCCATGGTATCAAAGATCCCATTCTTCGGGGCCCCTCTCTACATATCCCCGCTGCTCCCCATAGCCCTGATTATAGCGATAACCTGCTGGTTCTGGCTCTTCAGGACATCTTCGGGCCTAAGATTGAGGGCTTGCGGTGAGGATCCAAGAGCCGCTGAGGCTATGGGGGTGAACGTCCTCAGGACGAGGTTCCTCGCTACTTTGCTCGGGGCCACTCTGACTGGGATAGGAGGGGCTTATATAGTGGTGGGGTGGATAGGCCAGTTCACTAGGCACATCTCAGCGGGAAGGGGTTTCATAGCTCTGGCTATAGTAGCATTGAGCGGATGGAATCCAGCCCTATCAATAGCTGGCAGCTTCATCTTCGGCTTCTTCGATGCTATCTCTCTCTATCTTCCTGTCAAGATCCAGATTATCAACCCTGGCTTGAACTTGACGTCCCTCTCCTACATATTCAGGATAATACCCTACTTGGGGGTCCTGATAATAGTCAGCTCCTTCTTCAGGAGGGGGAGGGCTCCTAGGGACTTGGGAAGGCCCTACATCAAGGAGTAACCTTTTTTATTTTATGGGGTAGCTAAGCCCATGCCCTGGAGCGGCCCGCTAACTCCCTCGGGGAGGTCTGCCCTAGTTCCAGATGGTCCCTGGACATACGTCATGGATGCTGTGGCAGTCCACGCGAGAGGGGATCCCTCTAGAATGGAAAAAGTCCTTCCTGATGGTTTGAATCCCCTTGGAGATCTCTGGTTCTATGTTTCTGATATAATATCCTTCTCTCCAAGCTCTGAGGAGCTTAATTATCTATCTCCTGGCTTACTTCAGTATAAGGAAGCAGCTATATTCGTTAAGGTCGAGTTCAAGGGTAAGGTTTACGGTTTCTGCCCCTTCATGTACGTAGATAATGATGTATCCCTCCTCAGGGGGATAGTATTCGGCTTCCCTAAGAAGATGGCTCAAATAGAGATGACTAGATTTCACGATCTCTTCGAAGCGAAGAGATACGGGGGATTAGCTTATAGATCGGGCTACAACTTATTCAGAGTAATAGTAGAGCCTTCAAAGAGGGAGGAGAGTCTACCCTTTGAGGGATTCGGGAGCTGGCTCCTCAGGAGGTATCTGAAGCCCATCGAATTGGATGAGTTCGTTGAGTTCGTCCCGGAGATAACTTACGGAAAGATCCTCTCCGGCGAGGGCTCCTTGGAGGTTGGGGGAGGGTTCAACGATGAGCTGGAGGAATTGAGGCCCGAGGAAATACTTGGAGGCTACATTTACTCATTGAAGCTCAAGGCCAGGGGGATAAGGGTGCTGGAGAGATGAGCATAGAGGATATAGTCAGGAA